>JAJYDZ010000454.1 GCA_021790415.1 Thermoplasmata archaeon
GGCTCAATGACTCGTAAATCATCTCTTTAAGCTCTTCTACACCCTTTCCCGTAGACGCTGAAACCTCTGCAATCTTTCCAAAAGAGTTGAGTTCCTTTATTTTGGTTTCATCGTGTGGAAGATCGATCTTGTTTACAGCAATCATACTTGGAAGATACACAACATTGCCTCTAAAGAAATCAATGAGGTCGTCAGAATCAACGGATTCCCTGATATACAACTCTGCGTTTGTAATTTTAAATTCCTTGGCGATTGCCTTGATCTGTTCTTCAGGAAGAGTCAGAGATTTGGGTTTCCGGATTCTTATTCCTCCTGTGTTAGCTCTTTTCATCGAAATATTCTTTCTCTTTCTGTTCAAAACTATTCCGACTTTTCTAAGTTCCTCTATTATCTTATCCATACCCTTTGCTTCATTATCTGTAACTAATAAGACAAGATCTGCATTCCTGACTATTGCAAGAACCTCTCTTCCTCTACCTGAACCGGACGAAGCATTCTCAATGATCCCTGGGAGATCAAGAATCTGAATCTGGCAGCCTTTATACTTCAGGATTCCAGGAATTACCCTCAGTGTGGTAAACGCAAAATTTCCAACTTCGCTACCACTGTGCGTCATAGCGTTCACAAGACTGCTCTTTCCCACATTAGGATAACCCACAAGTGCAACAGTGGCATCTCCAGTTTTTGGAACAGAAAAACCTGATCCACCACCTGATTTCTTATGGCTTTCAGCCTCCAATTGAAGCCTTGCCATCTTTGCTTTCAGGAGACCAATGTGACTCTCAGTGGCCTTGTTGTATTTTGTCTTTTTTATCTCCTGTTCTATTTCCTTTATGCGGTCTTCTATTGTGGGCAATTTTATCTCAAAGCTCAAACATTGATTTTACCTTATCTATTAATCATGCTGGATCATTTCATAGCTCTTATTTCAGCATATCACCAAAAAGGAATAATGGATAATCAAATTCATTCAAAGTCGCCTCTAACATCATTGAATTCACTCCTGAGGATCATTATATATATTCTGGAACCCCTTCCTTCTCCCACTTTAAAATGTTTCCCTTCGCAGTCATATATTCATTATAGGATATGTCTGTTATAGGTTTTTTTAAGTAAATCAATACTGCATTTCTCAGACACCTCTGGGAAATTGCCAAAAAAGCAACTCCCATTGCCAGTAAGAGAAAAACAATTCCAAGATATAGTATAATGTTTGAATCGAGCAGGGGGGCTTTATAGCTAATATATTTTCCATTTCCCTGATATATTGGAATCATAGTTGTGTTTAAAATAGAATAAGCGAAAATAATTGATGAACTTACCCATAAAATAATACCAATCGGCAAGGTCCACCTTCTTCTTTTGGCTAATGCAATCATATTGTGTATTTCTTCAGCTTCCATCTAAGTGGGAAGATTATTCATCTATATGCTATTTTCTTGAAATGTTCACACTGTTTAGACAAATTCCAACGTTATTCATGCCAATTCCGGATTATAATTTTGAAGTTTACATTGTATCCTTAATAATCAGTTATGTGTAAAAAACGAAAAGTAATAGATATACATTCAATTAACATAGTATGAAAAAGGTAGATATTAAAGAAGAAAATGAAATCACCGTGAAAAATATTCAGGCTTACATGGAAAAGACAGTTACAAAATTTGGATCAGGGGCCAAGGTGACATGTCCAAAAGAATTCATTGGGAAAAAGGTCTACCTTATCATTAAAAAGGATGATTGAGAATGTCAAGCCAAACTTCAAATTTAGTGAAGAATCTTATTGATTCATCTTATTGAATGCTTCCAGAACATTATTTGCAAACTCCTCTTCAGGCAAAGCACCAACAAATTGCACATCATCATTTATTACTATGTGGGGCACACTTGACACCCCAAATTTTGCTGCATCTTCTTGGAATTCGTGGGTTTCAATCATTTCTCCAACGATATTCGGATTGGCTATAGCAAATTTATGAGCTATTTTCACAGCTCTTGGGCAATATGGGCATGTGGGAGTGACGAAGACCTTTATCTTTATGGGTTTGTTTATTGTGGAGATCTTTGCAAGAGCTTTTTCATCTATCTCTTTCTTAGATCTTGAAACTTCTTCTATGTCTTCTATGAGAGTTCCGAATTCATAACCAGAAGGGATTCCATAATATCTTACCCTGCTATCCTCTATACCATTTCCAGTTACGATAATCGCCGGATATTTCTCTATATTATAGTTAGAAACCAGAGGATCATTTTCTTTAACAACCTCACAGGTTATTTTCTTATTCAATTCCGTAAGTTCATTGCAGAGTGTAACAGTCTCGGCACAATATTTACAATCTTCCCCTTCCTTGATAAAAACGATTAGTTTAACATCATGTACCAGTATTTTCTGGAATTCACTGGTCAAAAGCTTTCGATACTCATCATTGATCAATGGCATTGTATATCATCATACCCATTTATTTAAGGTTTAGTGATTAGAATGAAGGCTTAAAATCTCATTAAATAGTAAAGCAGTATAATTGGCATTAGCTAAAATACTATGGTCTATAA
>JAJYDZ010000455.1 GCA_021790415.1 Thermoplasmata archaeon
TATTAGAAATTTAGAAATTCTATCATCCATAGAAAGTATGCTCACTTCTGAAGAAATAACTCAGACAAATCCGAACATTGGAATAACTTTCAACAGATTGAATGAGAGGTTTCAAATTCCTTACACATACGCAAAGATCATCCTCGACAGTCTTTTGATCATTACAGGAAGCGGTAGAAGAGCAATGATGATGCTGTTTGACATGAACGTCGTGTTCGAACGGTTCTTTGCCAGATTCATTGAGAGGAACAAGGAAGTCATCTTTACACAGGGCATTGATATTGAAGTTCCGTTATCTCAGCATTCAAAGCGCAATTTCATCTATAATTTGAATAAAAGACCGTTGAGGAGCACTCAGCCAGATCTTAAGGTGACATTTGGTGGTTCTACATACATATTTGACACGAAGTACAAGATACTGAAAGTTCCTGATGTAGATGAGGATGAAGATATGACTGTTGACGATGTAACTAAGATAAGTTCAGGGGACCTCTATCAGATGTTTACATATTCAGAACTATATAGATCAAGTGGTACTATTATGGTATTTCCTGGTTCTGAAAACAGGATCAGTGAATCATACCATTTCACAAAAGATGGCAGGCCGCTATGGGTTTACATGCTACATTTAGATTTGAACAATGAAAAATGGGAAGAAAAATTAGTCAGAGAATTTAGGGATCATTTTAGAAAAATTGTAGCGGAAGAAGATTATATTAAAAACAACCGGAAAGGAGTGTAAGCATTAGACCATACGTTATAAATTCTAACTTAAGGCAAAAATAAATTATAAACTATCTGATTAATCATTCTTATACGTCTTTGGTACTACATGTTTCTCATGAGTTTTTAAGTATCCTGTATTTTTCTTTTAGTGTCATACCGTCAGAAAGGAAATTTAATTTAGGGTAATTTTTTCTAAGTTTCTCTATCAGGTCCATTGCCCCGTCTATTGAAACAAGGTCATCGGAAATCACACAAACATAGCCTGATATGCAGACCCCTGCATTAATAGCAGTAGTCAGGGTGATCGCTTCTTCCTCGATTTTATCCATCAAAGTTTTTATTCTCTTTGGTATTCCAGCCTTGTATTCCTCGATGAGGCCAGGCTGGTATGTCAGTTCTGAAAAGATAAGAAAAGATCCATCGTTAGCATTGCTCAGACTGTCTATTACTATATCAGGGACAAATGATTTCTTGCCTACTTTTGCCTTCCCCAAGTACTTTCTCATTTTGGAGATTTTATCTGAGATTTGAAATCCTCCGTAATTTTCTGGGGCGAACCTCAGCTGGTTTCTAACGATGTATTCAGACTTATAGTAGGTTTCTTTGCTCAATTTAACTCTCAGAATGCAGGAGAATATTGCCTCAACATCTCCTTCAGAATAAAATTGCTCTGGAAAGTATTTCAAGCCAATTTTTCCATGTCTTTCCAGGTTATCTTTCCAGTCTTCTTTGTAAGTTTTCAATAACTCTATCCAACTTTCCTCAAAGAAATCCTCTGCCTTTCCCATCTGTGTATCATTGTGATGTCATTTATATCATTTTCTATCTACAATATAATGCAAATGAGTCTACTTTCCCTATTTAATTACGGCTTCTAAATTAGATATTGCCTTAAATCTTATCTGGAAGTTTGTTAGTCAAATAAAAATTATCAAGAAGACGCTTTGGAAGAGGCTTAAAATTGAACTAATCCATGGAGGCTATTAAATTGATCAATCATATGTGCAAGATGTGTCCGTTCTGGAGAAGGAAGGATGAAGAGCTTCTTTCAGTTGAGGATGAAGTAAGAATGATGGAAGCATTAAAAAAAGGAGGGGTTTCATTTCTGGGGTTCGAGGGTGGTGAGCCTCTGTTGAGGAACGATATACAGGATATTCTAGTAGAATCCCATAAGCGTTTTCACACATCCATTGTCACGAATGGATGGCTATTGAAGACTAAACTGAAAAGCATTGAAAATTGCGTTGACTATATGTTTGTTTCCATAGATGGAATTGGTGAATTGCACGACAAAATGAGGGCAATCAGCGGTTCATTCAATAAGGCCATGGAAGGAATCAAGGCTGCAAAGGGTCATATATCTATTGCACTTAGTTCAACTATTACCGAAGAAAATTATTTTCAAGCGAAAGACCTCGTGCTTATGGCAAATAAACTTGGAGTGCCGATTAATTTCCAGATCGCTTATAATTATTCAACAGCTGAAAAGGAATCCCCTGAAATGGGAAAGTTGAAGCAGGCTATAGAAGTCCTTTTAGGCATGAAAGAAAAAGGTTACTGGATTATAAACTCTAAAGAATATTTCCAAGCAGTTACAAACTCATGGTTCAATGGGATTGAATGGAAGTGCAAACCCTGGCTAACAATGAATATAGATCCCCTTGGAAATCTCGTCATGCCGTGCTATGTTCTGAATGAATACAAAGGCAAATCTAAGGTCTGGGATATTGATATTGTAAAAGTTTGGAACAACTACAACTGGGCGGAATTCGAAAGCTGTAATAAATGTGCCCTTTAATGTTATCTTGAGCCATCTT
>JAJYDZ010000456.1 GCA_021790415.1 Thermoplasmata archaeon
TAAAGGCCTGGGAAAGGATATTTTCATCTACTATTTCTCTTGGATTTCCCCATATCAACTGTTTTCCATTCTTAAGTAAAATAATAGAATCGCAGTGTTCACTAAGAATATCTATTTCGTGAAATACCCCTATGAGGGTTTTTCCAGAATCCCTTAACTTGTGTATTATTGATAATACTCTCATTCTTTTTTCAACATCAAGAAAAGTGGTTGGTTCATCCATTAGTATTATGTCTGAATTTTGAACTATTGCAGCGGCAAACATCACTAGCCTCTTCTCGCCACCACTGAGCGATGAAAAATCTCTCTCTTCAAACTCTTTAATGCCGCAGAGAGATATTGCATATTCAATAGTTTCTCTGTTATTTCCAATGGAGTAGGAAGCTATTTCAAGGATATCTCCAACCTTCATATTCATTGGAAGTGGAGTTTCCTGAGGTACATAAGCAATGATCCTCGCAAGTTCTCTCTGCCTTAAGTTTGAAATATCCTTACCGTCTATTAAAATGCTTCCGCTGGTATGTTGATAGTGCTTGAATAAAATTTTTAGAAGGGATGACTTTCCCGATCCATTCTCCCCTCCTATTCCGAATATGCTTCCCTCCTTAACAGAGAATGATATGTTTGTAAGAGAGAATGCTCCTGTCGGAGGCGAAAAACACAGGTCCTTTACCTCAAGCTTCATATGCACCCTTTGATATTTTCATCATTAAAATAACAAATATGGGAACTCCCAGTATTCCGGTTACTATACCGATTGGAAGAATTTCAGGTTTAGCAACATTTCTTGCAATATCATTACAGATGAGTAGAAAACTGGCGCCTATTATTGCAGACGATGGAATTACAAATTTGTTAGACCCGCCGAAGAGAAGACGCGAAATATGAGGTATTATTAACCCGACAAACCCTATGAGACCGCTTATGGAGACAGCGGCCGACACACTTAGAGCCGTAAGGAGCAGAAAGGTTCCCTTTGAAAAGTTAACATTAACGCCCACACTCCTTGCGTATTCATCGCCCATTTGAAGCGCATTTAATTCCTTATAATACATAAACATGAGAACCATGGCTACAAACATAATTGGTATAGTTATAATCAGTTCCGGTGTTGTCATAAGTCCAATGGATCCGAGTAGCCAGAAAAATGCTTCGTTTTGCAACTTTATATTAGAAAAGAGGAAGAATGCTACGATTGCTGAAACGAAATAACTTAATGCTATTCCTACAAGGAGAAGGAAGAGCCCTGAAATCTTTCCAGATCTCATTGAAATAATAAAGACAACTGAAACGATTGCCATGGCAAAGATAAATGCAAATATGGATTCAGTGTAGAGGCCAAAGATAGTTATTCCAAAAGCAAGAACCAACACTACTCCGAGAGTTGCACCGCTTGAAATGCCAATAATGTATGGTTCAGTGATAGGATTTCTGAAAATACTTTGGATTACTGCCCCACCCACCCCCAGAGTTGCACCTATAAACAGGGCTGCAATTATTGTCGGTTCCCGCAAAACGGTTATAATTTCATAGCTGGATGGTTTTATGCTGAAATGGAAATATCCGCCAAATAAGGGGATCTGGGTTAAAATAATCTTTAATATTGTTAATATACGTACATCAACCGCACCTAAGAATATGGAAAAAATTGTGGCAATAAACATTAGTAGTATCAAAAGTAAAAATTTTGTTTTAACCAGTTTGTCAAGTCTCTCAAATTGGTTCAAGCTTGAATATATTTTTCCCAATCTAATCATGTGGGTGTCTCATAGTTGAAATTTGGACTGTATGTTAATTTTATGGGGAAAGGCGGCAATTGGCTCAGCTCAGATAGTAACTTGGCATTCCCTTGGGCCCTCCATTCAAGAAGCCACTGAATACCATAAACAAATCTGAAGTCTGGATTTGTAAAGTATGTATCGTTGAAGAACTGGACATAATTATGATTCTTGACTGCATTTGTTGAGTTAAAAGGAGCCTGTGACATATAAGAAGGTGAAGCGCAGCAATCAATCAAAATTGCACTAGGATTTGATTTAGCAATAACTTCCGGAGAAATTGTTGCAAAACCTGAAACATTGAATATGTTTATGAGGTGAGCATATTGCATTTCGTCATTGATAAATGTATTTGTCCCAGAAGTGTAAATTTCTCCATTATATTCGCATTCAAGATAGAACGCTGATTCATTTGGAAGGGACTTAGCAATATTTGACATATCTGATAGGGACTGATTAATCCAGTTTGTAATTAGTGTGGCGTTATTGAATGTACCAGTTAATTCACCTAACATGAGGGTCTCATTTTCTATCTGCGCAACACTATTTGGATTATCCAGAATGAATGGAATGTGTAGGGTATTATTTATCTGCGCACCATAGGAGGGGACGCTAGCACCATAACCTAGAACTGCCTGTGGGTTCAGAGAAACCAGTTTTTCATCATTTACCGTAAAGTCATTACATATTACAGGAGCTCCGCCATCTGGCGGATAATAATCGTAGGAACCCGTGGCAACAACATCTTTGTAG
>JAJYDZ010000457.1 GCA_021790415.1 Thermoplasmata archaeon
TCAATTTAAGATTTGAAGCCTTTAACAATCTTCTTGCCAAGCATAATTCACTGGGTAAGTCTAGATTTTTCAACCCAACACAATGGGAGTTCTATGGATATATAGATGTAAATGAAATGCAAGTTAAAGACGCATCGATAAAGGAGTTGCCATTGACCAAAATGAAGATCCCACCACTCAGCTTAGTTTCCCTAAGTGATTCGGTTAAAGGAAGCACAGGCCCTCTGTTTAAAGTTAAAGAGTCTAAGTCAAGGATTTCTATTGATAACGGGAAACTACAACTTGAAGTGAATAAAAAATCATTGTCAATATCTGTTAAATCAGAAAAAGGGGATGTTCTTCTTAGAAATGGGAATATCCTCAAGACATACTCGGATGAACCAGGGTCATTTGATGCATGGGAAATTGAACTTGACACCTTAAATAGAGACAATGAGATTAAATTTAAGGAAGTAAGAGTCAGTCGAGCTGAATCTGGTCGCCCTAGTATAATAGGTAAAGTCAGACTTGAGGATAACTCAGAAATCATTCAGACGTTTTCCCTAGAACCTGAAAGCGAAGTTGTAAAAATTCAAACTCAGGTATTACCTGCAAATCGGCTTTTGTTATTTAAAACGTTTTTTAAAATTCCAAATAGAACCAAAACTGTGACTTGCAGCGTGCCTTTTGGTAAGGTAAACAGACGCACAACCAAGACTGAAAATTCTATGTTCGAATTCCCGGTTCTCAACTGGTTAAATGCTGAAAGTGACAAGGGGGAAATGGCTATTGTTTCACCGCATTTACATGGATACGGATATACACGGGAGGGGCTTAGTTTGACCCTTGCAAAGTTCCCAATTTATCCTAATCCATGGTCAGATATTGAAGGCGTGAATGTAAGTTATTGGCTGTATTTCCATAATGGGGATATTAATTCAAATGACTTCAACAAGACTGTTAACCAGTTACTTAATCCCCCCATTGTAACTCAATCTGAGGCTACGGTAGATATTATTAAGGAAAAACATAATTTGACTCCATCGATAGTAGTGGAATCAAACTCTACTTTGGTCGAATCTATAAGACTTGCGGATTCTGGAGATCACCTGGTCTTAAGAATGTACGAATCTTCAGGATATGAGGACAAGGCCATTCTTAATCTTAGTTCTGAGTTTACAGTTTATGAAACTAATATTACCGAAAGCTCACAGAACAGTATTTCAGAGAAATTTTCAATCTCTCATACTATTATACTAAGTCCCTTTGAGATCAAGACACTCTGCTTATACCCAAGAGGAGAATAGATATGATAAAGAGGTTTTCCAAAAACCTCCACGTTAAACCTTTTTCATGTCTTGATGATCAATATCTAAGAACTTTCCGGAACCTTATTTACCCTAAGGATACGAGGAAATTGAAACTTTCTGCGATTCACTTTCAGCATATCGGACCGAATTGATTTCGAGAGGGCAAGACCAACTCTATCTAATCTCGTATGAATGATACAGACAAGGGTGGGAGACCCAATTGCTATCCTTTGTAGGATATTGTGCTATTGCAGAAGCGGTATAACGTCTCGGGCCCGCAGATATAAACTTAGACCAGAGATTGTATCCAATTCATGAATTTATTAGGTTATCATGAGAAGTTGCCTGACCCAAAAGCTTTATGGTAATTCCTTGACAGATTGTAACGTGCATGCAGGGATCATTCTGCCTTCAACGAAGTTGGAGAACATATCATGTTGAAAAGAATCCGAATCAAGAAAGCTACCATGTAAGAGATCCATATATACATCGTTCATTGAGGAAGATAAGGAGTAATACGGGAAGCTAGGAAGAGATGATGCAAAGACCCGCAAACACAGTTATGGCACATCAACAACAAAAAATAATAAGAAACACTTCGGTTTCAAGACACATACACTTATCAACGAGGTAAAGGTAATAAAAAAATTATCCTTAACACCTTCAAGCGTTCTTGATTCATAGATCGATTTTAGTATTCATGGAATCATATGTTATCAGGATAAGGGATATTTCGGTTCTGAACACAAATGGATTGATGAGAACATGAGTCAACCTATAGGGTACACCTCCTGCCGGTTAAGCTCATACGCAGGAATCTCATGATATATAGGATAAATATCGGTTGGGGAACATCACTATTCACTCTTCACGGGAATGCTCCATTTTTCCCATGTCATAGTGATAACAGTTCAGAGAGTAAGTGTTAAGAATTATTTCACAGCAATGTGCTACAACGTTTTAAGAGCGAGACTTCTTTACTGGAAGGCGTCAGCAATCGCAATTAATGGAAAATAACAGAGGAAACATAATGTTTCTCTCTTGTAAAGATAAAAAGAACTAATTTCACTGAATATATGAAGGTGAGCAAGTTAAATCTAAGTTTTTAGTATAACCTTATTACTATTACTTTGGAGAACATACAGCCCAGAACTTTGAGCGTGTTTTGGACAAAGATTTAATTCTGTATACCCCAGGGTCATTAACAGTTAATCTTCCTGCAGTAATTGAATAAATAACCC
>JAJYDZ010000458.1 GCA_021790415.1 Thermoplasmata archaeon
CATGGGGTAAACTTTGCAGGACGTTAAGCCCGATTCAGGCATGTTCGGTATTATGAAGGAATATTCATGTTTAAAGTTATTCAGGATCCAATCAATGGACCTATTAGGGTAGATTCAAATTTTATTCCAATAATAGATTCACCGGAGTTTCAAAGATTAAGAGGTATTAAACAGCTCGGAATGTGTTATCTGGTATTTCCCGGTGCAAATCACACAAGATTTGAGCATAGTCTTGGAACGATGAGGCTCGCCGAAGAATACAGTATTTCGCTGAATATGGATAACATCGATGAAATCAAGGCTGCTGCCCTTCTCCATGACATCGGTCATGGCCCTTTCAGTCATAGCTTCGAAGGTCTTCTTGGTAAAAATAGGAATCTTTCTCATGAAGAAATCGGCGTAAAATTAATATTGGGTGAAAAGCCATTTGAATACTCAACTCTTCCCGAGAGACTGGAAAAAAACGGTTTCAGTCCGGGAAGCATTGCCAGTTTAATTTCCAATGGTAAGGAATCAGTTGCAGGAAGCATAATAAGCGGTGAACTGGATGCAGATGAAATGGATTATCTGCGAAGAGACAGTTATTATACCGGACTCGGCACAATACCATTCGATTATCACCGTGTCATAAACATTTCAGGTACAGATGGAAAGAGCATATTTATTGAGGAAAAGGGAGTTCCAACAATTGAATCTATTTTGCTGAACAGGTTTCTTATGTATAAGATGGTATATTTTCACAAAACCAGCAGAATAGCACAGTTGATGCTTTCAAGGGCAATTGAACAGTATAAGCAGGATACTTCTTCCCTTGTTCTTATGGATGACGGAGATTTTATCTGGAATCTGAAAAATGACAGTGGAAGTAAAGCGCTCGCATTGATGGTCTTGAAAAGAGACCTTTTCGTTCCTGCAATATCTCTTGACTACAAAGAAGGAATGGAAAAAAAGGTGCATGAGACAATTATATCAAGCGGATTCCAGGATAACGATTTTTTCATGGATGTTATACCGCCCAAATCATTTGAAGGTAAAAAAAGGATCAAAACAGGAGTCAAGGTAATGTCTGAAGGAATAATGAAGGAGGCAGAAGAATTTTCTCCATTATTGTCGGCCCTCAGTGAAAGCTTCGCAAGGAGAAAGCTAACCGTATTCTCACATAAAGATAACCGACAGAAAGTTAAACTACTCTTTCAGTGATAGGTCTTTTTCCATTCTATATCCATCTTTGCTTCCATGGTATTCCAGTTCATAATAAGAATGGAGTTTTTCCTTTATGCTGTATCCTAACTTGAGATACATGGCTATTGCAACATCATTTTTGTCTCTGACCTCAAGAACGGAATAGCGAAAGTGGTTCCTGCTCATCCATTCCTCACCGCGCATCATTAAAGTCTTTCCAATGCCTCTTCCGCCAAAGTCAGGATCAACAGCTATGGACTCAACATCAGCATGGAGTTTGTCAATGGGGAGTATTGTGATATACCCGGCAATAACCTCTCCCTCCACTGCCACAAGTGAATACGATTGCGGATCATGCAATATTTCCCTTAACATGTGAATTGTATATGGTCCCACTTCAAAGGCTCGTTCTTCAAGCCTTACAATGGATTCCAGATCGCTTTTGCGGTAATCTCTAATTATCAATGTACCTGAATGAGATTTAAATATTACAACTTTATATTACCAAATAATTGGTATCTACCAAATTATTATATGTTAAATTGAAATATGGATTTATGACAATCGATTATTCAACTCTGTTTAGGGATAATAAGCCCGTTCTTATATATGACGACGATCGAAGAGAGGCGGAAACAGATTTTGTTATCCCATCACAACTGGTTACACCGGAAATAATAAGGGAAATGAGAAAAAATGCAGGCGGTCTAATATGTACCACCATGAAACAGGAAGATGCTGAGAAACTTGGTCTTCCCTTTATGGATGAATTCTACTCCAAATATCTCATAAATGGTCAAATGGCTGCATTTTCGGGGGATATGAAATATGATAAAAATTCTTCTTTTACGGTGACAATAAATCATCGAAACACATTCACCGGAATTCCGGACAGGGATAGATCTCTAACGGTTACTGAATTTTCAAAATTCATAAATAGGATGCCACAGCTTAATGGAACGGCATCAAAGGAATTTTTCACCGAGTTCAGGGTACCCGGGCACATCAATTTATTGATTGCAAGAAAAGGTTATTTTGAATATAGACGAGGACACACAGAATTATCCACATACCTTGTTGAAAAGGCAGGATATATACCTTCAGCAACAATTGCTGAAATGTTATCCGATTCAGGTAAAGCCATGACAAAGGAAGAGGCAAAGGAATATGCTCAAAATAAAGGACTAACATTTATAGAGGGAGATTTGATCATCTCTGGATGGGCAGATGATAAAGGTCATGGCAACAGGGGTGTTTGACATCCTTCATCCGGGTCATATTCATTATTTGAACGAGTCAAAGAAACTTGGTGATTATCTTTCAGTCGTCGTGGCAAGGGATGTTA
>JAJYDZ010000011.1 GCA_021790415.1 Thermoplasmata archaeon
AGTATGTGGATTTTCGGTTTGCAGTTGGAGCTGATGGAACGAAATTACTAATACCTAATAATCAAGGATTTACACCGAAGTTCCTCTATTATGCTCTCTTAGGAAAAAATCTCAAGTCCGAAGGTTATAAAAGGCATTTTAGTAAATTGAGAAGACAACCTTTTCAGCGTCCTGAAATTAGTGAGCAGCAACAAATCGCTAAAATTCTTTCAACTGCGGACGAAGCGATTCAAAGGATAAATGACCAAATAACCCAAACCGAACGCCTCAAGAAGGGACTGATGCAAACTCTTCTTACAAAAGGCATTGGACATACAAAGTTCAAGATGACTGAGATTGGGGAGATACCGGAGGAGTGGAAAACAGAAAAGATTTCTAACTTGGGAGAAGTTGTTACGGGTGGCACGCCATCAACTTCCAACAATTCATATTGGAATGGAGATATTCCTTGGATAGCATCTGGCGATGTGCATCAATTGTATATAAGAAAAGCGACTAAATTTATCACAAAGGAAGGGTATGACAATTCAAATTGCAGATTGCTCCCAATAGGATCTGTACTCGTTGCATTAAACGGACAGGGCAAAACTAGGGGTTTGTCTGCTATTCTAGAAATAGAAGCTACCTGTAACCAATCTTTGGCAGGAGTTATCTTGAAACAGGATGCGTTAGATTCCATATTTTTACTTTATCAAATGTTATATAGGTACACAGAACTTAGAGGACTCTCCGGAACTGGGAGAAATGGCTTGAATCTAGAACATATTCGAAACTTTACTATCAGATTCCCGCCTCTACAAGAGCAGCAAAAAATCGCTCATATTCTTTCAACGGTCGATAACAAATTGGGACTCCTCAGAAACAAGAAAGAGTTCTTGGAAAAACTGAAAAGAGGTCTGATGGGAGACCTTCTTACTGGGAAGGTAAGGGTAAAGCTAAGTGCTTCGAGGAGTGAGAACTGATGCCTTCCTTTGTAACAGAAAGATCAAGTGTTCAGAAACCAATAATAGAGTATTCTACGCAGATAGGATGGAATTACCTGAATCCTGATGATGCTCTGAGAATGCGTGGCGGTGAAACGGGTCTCATATTGAGAGATATATTTTCCTCTCAAGTAATAAAGCTCAATTCGGATTTCGCTAATCTCGAAACTGCCAATATCATCATAAAGAGACTGGAGAACAGCATAACAGCAACCATTGAGGGAAACGAGAAAGCATGGCAGCATCTCACCGGCAAAGGAACAGTATTCATCTCCGAGGAGAGAAGGGATAGAAACGTGAAGCTCATCGATTTTGAAAGCCCTGAACGAAATGAGTATCACATAACTGATGAGATGACTTTCACCAACGGCGTCAAGACAAACAGACCCGATGTCGTATTCTTTATCAACGGTATCCCAGTGTTCATATTGGAGGCAAAGGCTCCGCATCGCATAGATGGTATCACAGACGGTTTGAACCAGATACGAAGATACCATGAGGAGACACCGGAGATGATGGTGATACCACAGTCGTACCAGGTTACGAACATAATAGATTTCTACTACGGACCAACATGGAATTTCTCCAGCAAGGGTATATTCTCCTGGAGACTGGAAAATAACGATAAACTTGAGGATCAGGTCAAGTCGTTCTTCAGATGTGAAAACGTTCTCAATTTCGTTAGGGATTACATACTGTTTGCTAGACAGGATGATGAGCTTAAGAAAGCAGTTCTGAGGCCACACCAGGCAAGAGCTACGGAGAAGGTGCTAGATCGCAGCCTCTCGCCAAAGAGCAGAGGATTGATATGGCACACACAGGGATCAGGAAAGACCTACACCATGATAGTGGCTGCAAAGAAGATCATGGAGCATCGCCTCATCAGGAGACCTATAATATTGATGCTTGTGGACAGAAACGAGCTTGAGAGCCAGCTTTTCAGCAACCTTTCAGCACTTGGTTTTGAGAATTTTCATGTCACCGATAATAAAAAAGAACTCCAGGGACTCCTGAGCTCGGAAACTGCAACCATAATAGTCTCAACTATACAGAAATTCGAGGGAATGCCTGAAAAGATAAACATGAGTAAGGAAATATATGTTTTTGCAGACGAGGCACACAGAAGCACAGGCGGGAAGCTAGGGAACTACCTGATGGGAGCAATTCCAAACTCCACATTCATTGGTTTCACTGGAACTCCTGTATCAAAATCATCCGGCAAGAATGACACGTTCCTAATGTTTGGAAGGGATGATCCTGATGGTTATCTTGACAAATACGGAATCAAGCAATCCATCAGGGATGGTACAACCCTTCCCCTGAACTATTCCCTTGCCCCAAACAGGATGCTTGTCGATCGCGATACACTGGAAAAGAGTTTTCTAAAGAACGCTGAACTGGCGGGAGTATCTGACATAGAAACCCTCAATATGATCATGGAAAAGCAGGTCACTCTTCGTAACATGATGAAGAACGCCGACAGGATGGAGAGCATAGCAAACTATCTGTCGAAACATTTCAGAAGCAATGTTGAACCTCTTGGTTACAAGGTGTTTCTTGTTGCAGTTGACAGGGAGGCTTGCGTGATGTACAAGGAAATGCTTGATAAGTATCTGCCCAAGTCATATTCCAGGGTTATAATAAGCTCAGCCCATAACGACATTGAGAAACTTAAGAAGTATCATACAACAGAGGATCAGGAGAGGGAGATAAGAAAAGCCTTCAGAGATCCCAAGAAAGAGCCAAAGATACTCATCGTGACTGAAAAGCTTCTAACTGGATTTGATGCTCCGATTCTATACTGCATGTATCTGGATAAACCGATGCGTGACCATGTACTATTGCAAGCGATCGCCAGGATAAACCGACCATATGAATCACTCGAAGGAAAGATCAAACCTGCCGGTCTCATAATCGATTTCGTCGGTGTTTTCAGAAGACTGAAAGATGCACTCGAATTTGATTCGAAGGATCTGTTGGATATAGAAGATGTTGTCCAGGACATAGAAGTACTGAAAAAGGGTTTCTCCGAAAAGATCACTGCAATGAAATCTGAGTATATGGACAGGCTGAGCGAGACCAAGCCGGACAGGGTTGTTAGCGAGATCGTGGAAATGTTCGGCGATGAAAACACGAGACAGAAATTCTATGCTCGGTGGAGAGAGCTGGAAGATATGTACAACATCATATCACCTGATGAATTCCTTAGGCCTCATCTGGATGATTTCGAGAAGTTTGCAAGAATTTTCAACATACTGAGAATGTATTACGACAACAGACAGAAACCCGACATGGACCTTTCAGAAAAGACTGCCCAACTTGTGAGGGAGAACACGTCCATAGGTGAATTTAAGCCTCCGAAAAGCACGTACAGCATCAATGACGAAACATTAACCAGAATAAAAGCAGATCACAAAACGGACAGGGAAAAAATCCTCAGCATGATCAACAGTATTCTTAACGAAGTCGCTCAAAATTTGTTGAAACAGCCATACCTCATATCAATCGGGGAAAGGGCAGATAAGATAGCGCAGATGTATGGCCGGGGACAAGAATCATCAGAAAATACAGCAAAGGAGCTCGAATCACTTATCCGTGAAATGAATGAAGCGAGAAAAGAGCAAAATACGCTGAGTATGTCGCCCGATACTTTCTCGCTTTACTGGCTCCTTAAAAGCAAGGGGATAAAGGAGTCAGAGAAGATCGCAACTGAAATGTCCTCTGTGTTCACAAAATATTCAAAATGGAGAACCAATTCAAGGCAGGAGAGGGACATCAGACTGGAACTGAACAGAGCACTTATTTCTCATGGAAATAGTAGAGATATTTCTCAGATTCAGAAGAATACTAAAATTGCAAAGGAAATAATTGATAGACTGAGGGCGAACGGTAATGGTAAGTAAGGAAGAGTTCAAGATAGAGGTTTGGCAAACCGCTGAGGAATTGCATGTAAAACCTGTTCAGATTCAAATAAGACACATGAAGTCAAAAATAGGCAGTTGTACGCCAAGGAAAACACTTATATTTGATTGTTCAGTCTTAAATCTCAAAAGTTTAGCTAGAAAGGAAGTAATTATACATGAATTACTGCATTTAAGATACAAAAACCACGGGAAGATCTTCAAATTATTATTAAAAGATTATGTAAATCGAGGTGGTCCTCAATGATCCCTTATTTCAAATATTCCTTCGGCCAAAGATCCTTTTTATCAAGCCACAAAGACTGAGTTATCTTTGACATAGATATTTCGAATCCAAGGAAACATAATAGCAGAGAGTGTGCGTATGTGACACCAGATAAATTCTGTTCTAATTATTCCTCAAGATACAAATTGTCGATTACCTACGTTCCAAATTTCATATACGAGCTAGATATTAATACATCACAAAGCTTGTTGAATGGTAATAAATTGATCCTTTTGGATAACAAGCAGCATGACATAAATAACATTCATAACCTTAACTAAAGAGACCTAGACAGAGTTTGGCCCTCTTTTGGTTATTATGGAGATGCAATGGAAGTTTTTCTATGTTTTGATAGTAATTCAAAGATTAATCTTAAACTCAGCCATCAATATCGGATTCAAGGAAACTTAGACTTCTACAATTCTGACGATGACGAAACTTTTTCATTTAGTTTAGATTATTTAATTGATGAAATTACAAAGCTCTACCAAAGTCAAAATGAAATACTTCTCGGAGAGGGTAAAGGGCAGCTCAAGAAAACTGGTAAAAACGTCTACAAAATGACCTGAGAACATGTCTAAAAAACCTTTTGTCCACAGAATATAGCCTTCAAACATTTGAAGGTAGACTTAAAGTTAATTTCATCAGAATCAAAAAAAACCCCCTTTCCTACCATCGCATACATGATGAATTTAAAGCGGTTTTTTCTATTTCCATCATTCCACATCGTTAAAATTTGACCTGTTCTGAAGCTTCTTACCCATATACCAGACGTAACAATCCAGAAGCATTAAACCTTCGTTCTAATTTCCTTCAGAATCCAGAGTATTGAGTCCCATTTTTGGACTGAATTCTCCTCCCTTTTCGTTTTTCCAATTACATTATTAATAGAAAACACTTTTCGCGCTTTGTCTCAGGCAGGATAGTCTCAGCATGCAAAATTTCAGCTTGTAAGATTTATACCCTAGAAAATTGAGGTGTTAGGATAATAAATGAATTTTAGGTATCCGAAAATCTTCATAGAAATTAATTTATACGAATCGGTATATTACTTTTAATGCCTCAGCCTAGGCCCATACCGTACCATTTTGCAACATTGATCGTTGATATTGAGAGAGGAAGAGTAAAAATCCCACAATTTCAGAGAGATTTTGTTTGGCCTCTGGAAAAATGTGCCTCCCTACTTGACAGCATAGTCAAGGAGTACCCAATAGGGTCTTTTATCTTTTGGAAGACTAAAGAAAGGTTAAGATCGGTAAGGAACATTGGTGGTATAACACTCCCTGATACAGAAGAGGGGGATTATGTTAGCTATATATTAGATGGACAGCAACGTATTACGAGCATTTACGCTTCACTTAAGGGGATTGAAGATGTGAAGAAGAGTGATGGGAGGTCAGAAGACTTTTCCAAGATTTTTGTGAATCTTTCCGCAAAGGAAGATGAAAAAATAGTGACTGCCGAGACTGATAACCTTGACCGTGAGGCTTTAATTAGAGTGACAGACTTGCTAAATGGTAGCATAGAGCTGATTAACTCTCAAGTGCCAAAGCAGTATCATTCTAAGTTAAGTAAGTACAAAGATTCCATAAACACGTATATTTGCAATGCAATTCAGGTAGAAGACATACCTATTGATATTGCAACTGAGATATTCACTAGAGTTAACCTAGGTGGCGAAACACTGACCTTATTCGAAATCATGGTGGCAAAGACTTTTGATCCCGTCAAAAAGTTTGATTTAGCAGAAAGGTACCACGATCTCATGGAAGAATTGAAGGCGATCGGATACGAGACTATTTCAGCCAGTTCAATACTTCAAACCATATCTCTTATCATTTCCAAATCTAAAGAATGCAAGAGAAGTACGATTTTAAATCTTGATAAAGCATCTTTCATCGATGCTTGGGATGGGGTAATAGATGCGTTAAGAGAAGCAGTTGATTATCTTCGAACTCTATATGGAATACCTGTTTCAAAATTATTACCTTATAACGCTATCCTGGTGCCCTTTACCTATTTCTTTTACAAAAAAGGCAATAAACCAGATGCCTCACAGAAGGATCGCTTAATGGATTTCTTCTGGCGTATTAGTCTTTCTGGTAGATACTCTTCTTCAGTAGAGAGCAAACTATCACAGGATATAAAACGAATAGATAAAATCCTCAAAGGCGAAGACGCTTCTTACGACTGGCCGATCAATATAAGTGCCAATTTTATCAAAGAAAATGGTTGGTTCAGCGCTGGAAGAAGTTATGTGAAAGCAATATTATGTTTGTATGCGTCCAAAATTCCTAGATCATTCGCTGATGGATCTAAAGTTATCATCGACAATGCGTGGTTGAAACAAGCAAACAGTAAGAATTACCATCACTTTTTCCCTAAAGCCTACCTAACAAGGAAGGGCTACAACAATGAGTTGTACATTAATAATGTTGTCAATATTACAATCGTAGACGACTTTCTTAATAAACGTAGGATAAGGGATAGCTCACCATCTAAATATATGAAGGAATATCAAAGAGAAAACAAGCGCCTGAGTGAAACTATGAAGAGTCACCTCATTGGTGACCTAAATGAATTTGGAATATGGGATAATGATTTTGAAAAGTTCATGGACAAGCGTGCATCTTTGATCAGTAATGAGCTGAAAGTTCTTGTCATTGAAAGAGAGATTGACAAGATGCCGCAGTCTGAATTGAAGAGTGATGAAACCGACTATAACGATGATGAGGGAGAATTACCATATTGAATCACGAAGAAAATATGTGCGACAAGACATGATTTCTTGTTTGATAAGATCATGAAGATATTTTATTTCCCCTTAATCTATATCTCTCCCCATTTAACATTATAGGTATTCCCAGCCCTTTAATCACTGTCTTCGTTTTCTTAGGTCTCTCTGAAATCTTCCACTCTGGGAAGTTATTCTCCAGTTCCTGCGTAATATCAGGGGAGATAAGCTGGAGCAGGAAAGATGCACCGTATTCCTTCAGGGATATCTGATCAAACCTATGCATGATCCTCTTGACCTTCGGTTCAACAAAACTATCTGGAGTGATCTTCCCCAGGAACTCATCTGTTATGAACTGTGCTCTCTTCTTGTCCTTATTCCATCATTTGTGCACCCTGTATGCGTAAAAGAGATCATCTCTCTTTTTCTGCACAACCGTCCCCTTCTTCTTATGCTTCAGAACCCAGTCCGGATAGTTAGACATATTATACGTGTGCCTAATATTGCAGCCTATATACATTTGCATTACGCTACAAGAATTACAGTGTCTTTCAAAACATATTATGTAGAATTGCCGGAGTTAAAGATTAATAACGATGACTAATTCATTCTTAACGTCTTTTCTCTTATTAACAATTCTGAGTCATCAATTGTTAAAATTTGGCAATTCTATTTGACTTGTGTAAGTTATAAATGAGATACAGTAAAGACAATTAGACGAGATAGGGCGAACGTTAAATTTTTACAGATTAGTTAACTGAGTTGTATGAAAGATTTTAGCTATTTTTAAAAAGTCAGACAGCACACACAATTTAGGAAATTGTAAAAAGCAAGTCTACCTATATTGCCCATAATAATATAGTAGCATGTAGTTGTCAGACATATTAACTGATATTTATGTTGTAAAACATTAGAAAAGTTTATCTTCCTAATCATATTCAGTTATTACAACACACTACATATGGTTGGGTGAACACAAATGTCTAATCTTGAAGAATTAGGTAAGAAATTTATCGCTTCAGGCGATTTGGAAAAGGAAGAACTCGAGGAACTGTTAAATGGTCTTGATGGGTGGTTTCAAGTTTCGCCTGAGGATGGTTATGTTAAAATAAACGAAAAGTTTGCACTCTCTGATAAAACAAAGCTGCACCTTATTTTGACTGCCCGCTACTTGGTAAATAAACTTCAAAATAAGCTCGGGCAAGTCAATCCGGTAAAAGAGTCTATGACTCTTGATGAGCTCGCCTCGAACCTACGAATTTCTAAAAAGGAGGTATCTCGGAGGATCAGTGATTTACGGATATCTAAGAGGGTGGAAGATGTTGAAAGAGGAGAAATAAGAGTGACGCCGTACTCTATCAAAGTTTTGATCGAGGAGCTTAACAAGAAGAGGAGGTGAAGAAATGACTGAAGATATGATCAAGAGAATTGAGCTACTCGAAGAACGGGTAGCAAAAATCGAACGGTTGGTAGAAATAGCCGATTCTGGTCAGATTACTATCAAGACTAAAAAAATGTCTGTAAGGGAATTCCTTGACCTAGCCCATGTTAATACCCAGACAGACATGGTAACTTTTATAGCCTATTACAAAGAGAAATACGAAGGCTTGTCATCATTTAGCATACATGATTTATTGGATGGTTTCAGAAATGCTAAAGAAAAGGCACCAGTCAATATAAACAGCCTTGTTAATAGTAACATTTCAAGAAGTTATTTTATGCATTCGCCAGAGAAAACCGGGAAACTAAAGCGTTTTGAATTGACAAATACAGGTATAAAATATGTTAAAGAACAAATAGGTGAAAACTAAACGGTGGTAATAATGATTGGTGAAGATAACTTTGATGATTTGTTTGTTAATGAAGATGATGTCTTTGATAAGAAACTTACAAAAGATATACTTCAAAGATACGTGCAGTTAACAAAAAGGGACGAGATTATTACAAATGAGTCTTTTAACAAACTTAAGAATAAGAGCAAGATGTTGATAATAATACTATCCAAAAAAGTACTAGCATATAGAAAAGGCGAGCAAGAACGAGTAAAACCAAAGGAAATAGAAGAACTTACTGGCATACCACATGGTTCTATTGGTCATATGCTGCCTGAACTTGAAAGATCTAGATTATTAAGATCAGAAGATGGTAAATATTGGATTCCGAATTACGCAATTAGTTTGATAAATGAATTTCTGGGCATAGTGTGAGAACTTAGACATGGAAAATTCCTAAGAGTCACCAAATATCTACAAAATTCATTATCTTAGATAGTTGTCGACAAGGTATATTATATCTATTTTATTGATCGAGTAACAAACTGCTGGAAAATCGAAAAGATGCCGCAAAATATAGATTTCTCAGATCCAGAGGTTTTGAACATGCATTATTATTAATATCATTCGAATTGGGAAATAATGGCAGATAAATCCCCAGTTGAATTATTACCTATTGGTGAAGATGACTTCCGAGATTACTTAAAATCACAGATACTGGAATACGCAAAAGAAAAAGTGAAATCAGGTAACTGGGAAGAGAGAGAAGCATTTGATCTATCCACGAAATCTTTCAACAACCTTTTACCCGGGGGAAGGGAAACTTCCGGCCACTCGATAATGTCAATAGTTGATTCCAAAAGTAAAGAAAAAGTCGGTGTATTGTGGGTAGAATGGAATAACAAGGAACACAATGCATCATTTATCTGGGACATAATAATATTCGATAACTTCAGAAGAAAGGGCTATGGTTCGGCCGCATTAAAGCAACTCGAGAAAATGGCAGTAGAAAAAGGATCATCTGGCATAAGTCTTCATGTGTTTGGGCACAACAAAGCTGCGATATCCATGTACGAGTCCCTTGGTTACTATGCGACAAACATCATCATGAAGAAGGATATAGGAAATGGGATTAAATCCTAAAATTGTGGGTTCGAGAATATCATAATAACAAAAATTACGCAGTCTGACTACAATGAAAGTCTTTTTTTTTCGGGCTGCTACGCATTTTTGTACCGGAGCTTTCTGTGGTTTAAGGCTACCATTTCACTCATAATCTTATATAGGGTTATCTTACAGACTAAGCATTCTTTGCTCCTAGCCCTGAAACTATAGCGATTATTCTTAAGAATTACAATTCTAGAAACGGTAAACATTTATATTATTGGACTAAGAAATTATTCCAAACTTATAGGACTAACACACTACATTTCTCTGAAGACATAGTATTTGAGTGGCTCTAGCAACAGAAAGTTACGTATACTATGTAGTGTGATTTCTACTGCATTGGCTTGCGTACGAAAACTTGCAAAGGTAGACAATGTTTATCTCTTCGAGGTGACCAGTTACAGGGATACGGAGACAGGCAAGGTAGAGCAGAGATCGGAATACAAGGGAAACGACATCATAATGAAAATATATCAACCATGCGTAAACCTAGGAAATGGATCAATTGCTGTAAGGTTCGGATTCATATCCTCCCAAGATGACTTGACAAACATTAGGGAGGCCAACAAAAACCGTGATCTCACTGATTTTATATGTTCGCAGAGTCCCCGTTTCTTATAAAAGTTGCCACTAAGCAATACTGGTTAAGTTTTGTTGCGCAGTTTACTTTGTCCAAAAGACTGGCTGGCTTTTCTGTACTGATTTATTTTATTTCTTCCTCTTTACCATTACCACTGCAGCGCCAATGACAACTATTGCAATCACAACACCTATTATGGCATACAGCCCAAAACTCGAAGAAACTGAAGGACTAGCTATTGGCACTAAACTGACCATCAGATTCTTTGCATTGCCAGAAGTCAATGAGAAATTGATGTAATATGATATGTAACCATGATCGGATATAACCACATGATATGTTCCATTCGGTACAGATATGTTGAATAAACCGGATGAGGAAAGCGAAATAGATTTGCCGTTTATTTCCAGATTGGCATTTGCCGGGGAAATAGAGCCTGTGATGTATGCCCAGTGGTAATAATTCACTATTTCCGTAACATTCTTGCCGCTTACAAGAACAGTGAAGTGCGTTGTTGTGGTATAATAGCTGCTGAGATTAGTTACAGTAAAAGAATATGTACCGTTAGCTAGACTGAATAAAATACTGGCTTCCGAGGATTTGTATCCTGCTAGACCCGAACTGTTCACGTACCAATAGACACCTAAAGGCAATCCTGTTTCCATGAAAGTAATATCATACGTTACCTTTGAGAACACAATAGCCTCTGATAACTGGTTACCGTTTATAATGAAGGAACCTGCGGATGGTGATGGCGAATAGGTTTTATTCGAAGTTGATACTTTGTATGAGTATGACCCATTCGTGAGGGAGAAGGAATAAGATGAACTAGTTATGGGGCCCGAATCCATGCCGTTTGTGAGGTTTAGGTACCATGATGCTCCTGATATCAATCCGGATTCCGTAAATTTTACTGAGTACTTTACAGCTGAGAATGTAATTGAAAGGGAAACTGGAGCTCCATCTACTGAAAATGTGAATGAGATGGGTGATGGAGCATAAATCTTGTTTTCAGAAGCAATTGTGTACGAATATGAACCATTAGTCAAATTCACAGTATAGATAGATCCTGATGCAATTGGACGTGAATTGGTTATTCCTGATATATTGACATACCAGAACATGCCGGATGGCAACCCAGTTTCACTAAATATAATCTCATATAACTGAAGTTCCATCTTTATTGTGTATGAGAAGGATGAACCGTTTACCATAATAGTGCCGGAAACATTTTTGTAACCACGCGAAGTTGCCTCAAAGGAATATGTTCCATTCGGAAGCGAGAAGGTGTAAGAAGAGTTTTTAAGCTGGTAAGTTGTGCCTTTAAATGTCAGGTCCCATACTGTATTCGCAGGCAGACCTGATTCCTGTATAGTAACATTGTACATTATCTCAATAAAGTTTACGTTTATTGTATGCGGAGAACCATTAACAGAGATTGAACCCGAAGTCAGATTAGGAGCATAAATCTTGTTTGCAGAAGCAATTGTGTACGAATATGAACCATTAGTCAATAAAAATGATGATGATGAAGATGTGATTGCACCTGAATTGTATGAAGTACCATTGCTCTCTGTAATATTTACATACCATGGCGTTCCGGAAGGTAACCCAGTTTCTTTGAACGATACCGTATAGGTCAATGAGTTAGTGAGATTCTGATTTGTAAAGTTCACGTATGTTGTATTAAAAGAAGAGATCTTGATTCTTTGAGAATTAATTTCTACTCCACTTATATTGAAAGTTTGGAATTCATATGTTCCTGGCTGCACGAAATCCAAAAATCGATCAGAATGAAGTGATAATTGAGTCCCATTCAATAATACGCTGGATACATTTGCTCCAACTGTTCCTATAAGAGTACCAGGGAGCACAGAAAATGAGAAATTATAGATTGCCTCAATCCCGCCCCCATAAGTAGATAAGTATAAAGTATCATTAACAAAATCAAATCCTGTTATTTCTGTTGAAGGAAGATTATATGAAATGGAATGCCAGGCGAGTCCCATATCAGTGGACAAATATGCGCCATGATTTGTTATAGCTAGCAAAGGATAGGGGGATATGTTCAGGAACCCAATCTGAAGAGATGCACCAAAACCTTGACTAAAATAAGGAGAACCAACCCAGCCGCTTAAATTATAATTTATTTGCTGGAACGTCTCACCATAATCAGAGCTTACAAACATTTCGGGG
>JAJYDZ010000012.1 GCA_021790415.1 Thermoplasmata archaeon
CCTAGAAGGTATAAAATTAGGATATCAAAGTATAGGGATCAGGCTTCCCCTAAAAATGAACACCAATATAGAGTTAACTGGCATTCCTGTAATCCTAAAATTTCTTTCAAGCAAAGACTTTTTGCTATTAGATTTAAGGGGAGAACCATCAGCAGAAAGGAAAGATGAGTTTGTAAAGAACCTTAAAGAATTGATTTTTAGAATAAACCAATTTAATAGGGAAGTCAATATAGTTGTCTTAAACACTAAAATCAAGGCCGCTTTGGCTGAAGTCTATGCTGTAAAGGAAAATATAGGGAGAATTATAGCTAGGGAAACAGGAATTTATGGATTTGGTGATTATTTATTCGAGCCTGAACGTACTGGCTTCAATCCGCATAATCATAAGAGAAATTTTAATCTATATTACTATGATTATATCAAAAATGTGGACCTTATTTTTTCAAGTGATGATTCTTACCTAGATTCGCTAAATAAAATGAAGAACGATGCCTATTTCTATGAATTGATTAAAAGGCATAGCATCTTCTGTTCATCTTGTAGGACTCTAATTATAATCCTGGATAAACTTCCAGAGTTACCGTTCAACTTTTATGGTTTAAGAATAAACCTTAGGGAAGGACACTATTTGACAGACATTTATCTGGAGTTAAGAGGTCTGAAAGATAAATTGAGAAGCAAGGAATAAATTTGTGTTGTTAAATAGTTCAATGATTTCCTAGAGATTCTAATCCATTTTCCTCAAGAATATTTTACCATCTTCTTCATAAAACCCTAAAATGTCTCCTTCCTTAATGCCAAGTATGGCCTGGGCTTTCTTTGGAAGGGTTATTCTCAGTGACGAGCCTCTTTTTGAAACATGTGATACATCTACTAATTGTTGCATTAATTGGTATTATTAGAATTAATTAAAATGTTTTACCCCGGAGGGTTTTAGTAATGTCCTTGGGTGATATCCTCTTTTTGAGTACCTCGGTTTCTCCTTTTTTAATCATACTCGATATGTTAGAAATTTCCTCGGAAACTTTCTGAACGTTGTATCTATGGGTGTATGGTCTGTACTTTGGAAATGGAGCCTTGACAGGCTTTTCGGTGTGCCTTTGATACCAGTTACTAAAATCGTTCACGGCATCTTCATTGTCTAATTTGGTATATTTATATTGTTCCGAATTAAAGACTCTAGGAAGATCGGCCAACTTTAGTACTGGCGGTACGAACATCGGTGCTGCATTATTCAGTCTGTAAACGTCACCTATCGCGCTGATTCCCGAAATGTAACAGCCCATATCTTCAGCCAAGGGGGATTCCTCGCCTTTCTTGAATGGTTTTACATTGAAACCATAAACCGCATATTTGGGCTCAGGTCCCTCTTCTTTCATAAAGAACCTTCTGACGCCATTTGTTGCCCCAATCATCCTACTTGAAGTAATTCTATTCCTATCAAAATCTACCACCACAAAAGATGGTGATTTGTTTTCATCTTTGTATGTTTCAAGCACATGTGGTATTTTCGATGGTCCAAAAAGTGACGGGATGGAGGCCGCAGCTCTAATCTTTTCAGAGAGAGTTTTCTTGCTTACGAGAAGTCTCGACAGGAAGTCCATATAGAATTTGATCCGGTCTTCCCTGTGTATTTCATCAGCAAAGCGCAAAATAGGAGTTACATAAATTTTATTGGAAATCCAAGTGAGGATATCATTAATGTAATTTACATCACTATCAAGCAAAGTATCCCCAACTTTTATCTCAAGCACGAGTATTATTAATGGGATCAAGCTCCCATTGATCACATTTTTTGCAGCTACGTTGGGCGGCAGCCTGGAATCTATAAAAGCTTGCCTCAAATCTGGATCGCTATCGATATTACGTATTGTCTGTAAATCTGCCCTCATAAAGACTTCATAAAATGCCTTTTCAACGGATTTCAAATATACATTTTCCAAGAATGACTGTGGTATGCTTTTGTTTACAGCTCTTGAGAGATTCTCAATGACTGAACCTTCAACCTCAATCTCTGGAACCCTAAGTAATGCAAATTCTTCACTAAGATGCACTTTCTTTATCTCATAGTTTCCTGCCATTACGATACACCCCATCTTTCTTAATTTCTGTTACATCCTCCATTACTCTGAAGCCTCTCTTGAGAAAACCGTCTTTAACCACTCGTTGAATTATGATCGTTACAGTGTTTTCTCGTCTTAGTACCATTGATTGACCTAATCCATCGGGATGGGTGATCATCTTGCAGCCATTTATTGGAAGGGATATAACTTCTTGGTAAAGTTCAGAAACATAACCCAGTTCGGCGTGTTCCATTCCCATGCCTGCGGTTAGTCCCTTTCTTTTGCTAATCCCCATTTTTTGGCTGAACGCAATACCCCTTATTCTACCTTAAATGTTTCTATACTCAGGTTATCCCCAACTCTCTTCATTTCCTCTTTTATAACGGAATTTGTCGTAAGTTCTGGGAAAAGCTTATAGGTTAGAGCAGTAACTTGCTTATCTGTCAAATTGCCAAACATACTAGTCACTTTCTTAACAGAGTCATCTAGCCTAGACTCGTTTATAGAGAGTATTACAAAGAGATCCTTTCCGTCCTCAGTTAGACTATATCCTTTTCCAGACTCATAAGAGAGATATCCCTCGGATCTCATGCTCTCTATACCTTCATCCACGTCATCCGAAAATCCACCAAAGAAATATGCTCCATGTGTGTCTGGAACCCTTCCATCAAGAAGAGCTTTAACAATGAGGGATAACTTTTGCAACCTAGTGGACTTAATCTCGCCCGAGTGAGCAATGAGTAGGAATGCTATTTTCTCAGCTTCGGACGTGGTCTGCAAAAATTCATCAAAATCAATGTTCATCACTAGTTTATTAACTTTATGATAATAATTCTTTTCGTAAGAAAGGGGGATCACTTTCACATAAATATAACTCACTCATTTGTGGGCTTTCCAACAATACCCACATCTCCACTTATTCACCTTTTCTGGGTCATATACCATCGTGGCACGTGGTATTCAGTATCCTTATTTGGTTCTCCAATCTCATTGTTCATTTTATGGACTGTAAACGCAAACTTAAATCTCTTGAATGTCATATTTGGAAGAAATAGACTTCTTGCACTTTGTCAAATAACTTTTGCACCTCTATTTTTCACCCGTTTTAACTTCCGCTTTATATTTCTCAAAGGGATACACCGGCTATATGATCTACATTGAAGGCTTTTTCTCATGGATCTTGGTTTAGATTATTTCGCATAAATTGTACCATTATCGATACTAATATTTTAATGAGGGCAGTGTTACATTAATCTGATAAGATTTGAAGGGAGTTGTTTACCTCAATATTCACTTCCTTGAGGAAAGCTGGCTAAGACTCCCTCCAGTCTTATCACATTTTTGGAATCGAATATTTCATAGGACCCATTTTATTTCAAACCTGTAATTTCTTTAAACTTTCTCTCGAAGATCTGTTTGTTACTTTCGGTATAAAAGGGCATCCCTATAAGGTAATAATCATCGTTTTGATATAATGTAGTTGCGATTTCGTGTTCATCTTCAATCTGCATTAAGAAGTCTTCTTTCCATTTATCCTGAGCTAAAAGGTGACTCCCCTTCGGCTCAATAAACAGTTGATAATATGAAATATTGCTAGTTCCCTCCTCTTTAAAGAATAGTATAAAGTCAGGTTCAATAGCCGACCCGTCGCTGTATCTGTAAATCTGAAATAACTTTTCGTTCCTTATCAGGTATGCATCTTGAAATCTATTTTTTAGTTCTTTCATAGCCTCGTCTATGAATTTAATAAGGTATTTTTCTTCAGATGTACCATAATTATCATTGTAAATGTACCAATCCCTTGTGGCTAAATCCAAGCGCAACTCGTTAATCGTAGATTCTCTCATGGATCGCCCTCTTTCCTGCCCACTAGTGTCCTCTATAGCTATGTGGAGAGTCTTATCTTTTATTATGTTTTTAATTGGTGTTCCTTTATACTCAGTAGTTCCTTTAAAGTCTGTGCTGACGCTTTCTAATTCTTCAGATAACGACTCGAAAAAGGTTATTGCTATTAGAAGAAGAACCTCTCTATTCAATGTATTGAGTTGTTCTTCTAGTCCATATATTTCTAATGCCAAATCTTTTAAGTACTCGTCTTTAGTTATAAACTCTCTAATAGTAGAAATCCCTGGAAAATAGCTATGGATATTGGAAAAATGGAAAAATTCAATTTTATCCATAGCTTTCCTTAAGATGATTTCTGGGAACTCCGATAGAGTGATAACTTTCTTACTTACATTAGGCCCATCTTGTAAATCGGAATCAAAAATTTCAGTTTCCTGGATATTTCCTGTGTGAAAATAATATTTGAACCTATTAGATTTCTTGAGATCAAGCAAAGTCATGGTGTCTTTTCTATCATTTAAAATCCTATCATTTAGAAATATGTTTCCATTTAGCCAAAATGAAGATTTTTTAAACGCTTCTTTAATATTAACCTCAATTTCTCTGGTTTGAGGTGGGATTATCCCAGTGCTTATCAATGCACTTCTAAGTTCTTGGATGTATCTTGAATCATTTGAACTGTGAAAATAGAAATCTTCTAAGATTTTCAATTCATTATCAGGGTCAGAATCAAATTTTCTTTTAAACTTTTCATTAAAATCATCAATTGTAAATGGATAATACCGAGCTCCACGGCCAATCAGTTGAGCCTCACTAATGGTATTCTTGCCAGGCACTCCCGCCTTCGAATCCCTGGTTTCGTATAGTCTTACAATATCAAATAAATTTAAGACATCCCAACCTTCGTTTAGCATATTTACCGTGAAAATCGCCCTGATAGGGTTATCATATTCTTCCAGAGAATTAAGTATCAGTTGTTTCTCAATACTATCTGATTCAGAATTAACTGACAGGCACCTATTCTCATCAAATTCGGCCTTCAGTTCCTTGGATAGATTTTCCAATGTAATAGCGTTTTTCTGGAAGAATTCAAAAGCTCTTCCAAGAACATTTGACTGAGACTTGTTTCTTTCCATTAACAATGCCAAATCCTTTTCATTCAGGCTATTTATCAGTTGCCTGAAATCCCTTTCAAAGCCTTCTGAATCAATTATTCGCCTAGATCTAAAAAGGACAACTGGTTTTAAGAAAATTCTATTTCTCCCTGCAACTTTTTTTCTATATTGACTTACAATGATAGCTTGCAACGCCCTTTCCAGCGGATCTGAATCCGTAGTAAATGTAAAGACTTCTTTAGAGTAACCGTCTTGCCGGAACTGTCTTAATGTGTATTCAAAAATTAATTTATCAAAATATTTTGTGTTGATCTCTGAATTGGACTGATCTAAAGTGGCCGTGAACTCCAGTAGAATATTGAAAGGATTTAATTTTGTTATTGTATTGACTGTGTACTCCCATGAGTTTTTGTTTTCTTCTTCCTCTTTAGAAAGTTTTGCCCTTGTTACAGCATTGATATGATGCGCTTCATCGGATAACAAAACAACTTTATTATCTTTGAAATCGTCATAAGTGAGGGAATTTTCGCTAGTATTTTTTAAGGTGCTGTGCAATCCTTGTATAGTGGTAAAAACAATGTTGATATCATCTGAGTTTACAGACTGAAATTCGGATACCTCCTTTACTTTGATAGTCTTGGTTCCTATCAATAAATTATCGTTAAATAAATATTTAGAAGATAAGGGATTTAAAAAATTATCTTTGGTCTTTTCTATAACATTCTTGCTATTTACAAAAAAAACAAAATTCCGGTAACCTTTCCAATATAGATATAAAATGTCAGCCGCCATTATCAGAGTCTTTCCGCTTCCTGTAGCCATCTGAAAAAGAAGCCAAGTTGGTTTTAAGCGAGCTGGATATTTTTCTAGATAATACAGAAATCTGAGAAAAGCTTCTTTCTGATATTTTCTGAGCGGAAAATACGGATTCAAATTCTTCAAAATAAAATCTGGAACTTTATCGTCAATAAATTTCAAATTTGATAAGGTGTCCATTTGATCCTTAAGAGACTGAATTTTCTCGCCTCCCTCTTCCATAAAATTCCTGGTTTAATTTCTTGACTTTTTCTGGAATACCGTAATCCCTATCGTCTATTTCATCCAAATTCACATACAAGTGGTTTAAATCCATCATTTCTATTAACAAGGATCTCTGTTCATCAATGTCTAATTTTGAGAATTCCACTGTGTTTGATAGAACGTCATCTTTATCAATTTGATAACTTAAGAATGAATTATTAGTTACTTCACCATAAAGATCTAACATTTCCTTTTCAGAAGATGCTTTTCTAAGTTTTTCAACATAGATATGGTTGAGTTCCATAAGCTCCGCGTATACAAAGCTCCCACCACCTATCCAATCTACAGCTTTAGATATCCCACTCTTGTCACCATTTATCACATTCTTAAGCCTTTCTATTGTGTCGTTTTCACCATAATCCAATTGTTCCACCGCTACATATCTACGACCCATTTTATGCGCTACTGCTGGAGTGGTACCACTTCCAGAGAAAAAATCTAAAACCAATTCCCCAGGTTCCGTTGATAATTCTATTATTCTTCTCAGTAATTTCTCAGGTTTCTTTCCACCCTTTAATTTCACTCCACCTTCCTTAGCAATACCCGTCCAAGAAATATCAGTCCACAAAGAACCTAATTCCTTGCCGATTATCTCATTTCTATCGATATCAGTGTGTAAATTTTTAGAATAAAACCTAACCATTTCGCCCTTATAACAGATAATATTTTCGAGTTCTTCCCTTTCATATACGGCCCAAGTTTTATGTTTCGATTCTTCCATTGCCTTTAGCAGTCCTTCTCCAGCACCCTTTGGGGAAATTGTTCTGAAAATACGGCTTACATTTTTGAAAATGAATTCATAATAAAGATCGTAATCATCTGTGTTTTCCTTTCCATAGGATTTGGCAAATTCATCCTCTACAACGCCAATTTTCCAATTAGTAAAATCAGATTCACCAGGATTAAGGATTATTTTATTATAATTAGGGTCTAGATCACTCGGCACCCATAACGGTTTGTAATTCCTCTGGTCGTAGTTTTTTGCATAAACGAGTATATACTCACACACCTTTGGCATGAATGGATTCTGATATTCATTAGCCGCCCCTTCATTAGTCTTAACTTCGATCATCTGAACGAAATTGCTTTTTCCACTGGGGGCACTTTTGAAGATTTCATCCATTAAAACCTTCAAATAAAATACCTCATGGTCATCGACCTGAACGAAAATGACTCCATCTTCTTTCAACCATTCTCTGGCTATTTCAAGTCTATTCTTCATGAACACCAGCCATGTAGAATGGTTAAAACTGTCATTATAATTGAAGCCATCACCTCCCGTGTTGTAAGGAGGGTCGATATAGATTAACTTCACTCTTCCCCTATATCTCTCTTTAAGAGAGTGCAGGACCAATAGGTTGTTGCCCTTAATCACTAAGTTATCCTCATACTTGATTTCGTTCAATTTTTCATCGGAATTTCCTTGAATAAGTCTAAAATTCGTTAGGACTTTAGGATCAAATAGTCGATCTATACTTTCGGGAGCTAAAATTTTATTCCAAAATATTTCTTTTCTAGATTCTGTTGTGTCTTTTTGGTCGCCCTCTAAAACGCAGTCTTTGAAGGGAAAGGAAAGTACCACGTCATTACTCTCATTAACATAATTCTGACCAAAAGTAAGGCCAATTCTATTCTTAAAAGAAGTATAAGAATCAGGCAAAAATTCTTTGTTTTCCACAAATTTCAAAAATTTATCCTTATCAAAAAACAAGACGTCTCCCACTCTTGCGAAGAAATGCTCTTTTAGCCTTTGATTACTAAGTAACGTATTTACCAAGGTAGGATCTAGTTTTAATCCATATTCAACAATTAGATTCTTGGTTAATTTACCACCGATGCTGAAATGGTCGTTCTTGAGCAACAGGGACTCTAACTCTCTTAAAAGATTCTGCAGTTTATTTCACCTCTGTTTAATCAAATCATTAATTTCGGTCATTAATAAAATCGTTTATATGGCCAATGAAGCTTGTCACACTTAGCTGACTACTAAGTCATTTACTCCTAGGTATTGCAAATGTTTTCTCTTTCCCCGTATAAATGTTAAATTTATTATTACAACTACTACAGTTATATCTTGCTACATTGAAAACATGAAAAGTCCACTCCTTAATGGGCTTGTCGTTTACTTCGTTATCGCAAATGGGGCACTTCATGACAACACAACGTCCCGGTTTTATTTTAATTTTTTTGAATGATAAGCTTGATTACTATTATTGCCCCATGTTAAAGTAAAAAAATTATTATTGGAAAATTGATAACAAATGGTCCGTATCGAATGAGCGAACTTATCCAGAATATTTTTGAAACTAATTCCATTTAAGAATACTAATCACATATAACGTGTGATTAACAATGGTTCTTCAATTTGCAAGGCACTGACCTTACAAATCATAGGAAATGATAGGCAAATGCCTGCTCTAGAATAGGGCCCTTATATTTCCTTGAGACTTGTCGCAACTACATATTTAATGACGATTTAAGAATTAGTATCTATTGTCAGGTCAATATATTTTGAAATTCAGACTTTCTTATTTCCAATTGCTCTTAACCCACCCTCGATAGTTTTGAGTTTTGCGGATTTCCTGGATCAAAAGAAACATACCATAAACAACCATAATATCAATTGTGTATTCAAAAAGTTTAGTTATTGTGGGTTGGCCACTACTCACTCCTAACACATATGCAAAAAAGAACAACACCGAGAGCAGGAATGCGATGAACTTCTGTTTCGGGTCTCCAAGGCTTTTGTTAACAAATCTGACACGTAGGAACTGGATAAAAAGAACAAAAATAACAAGAAAGAATGCTATGAAATTCAAGAACCTATTAACGAATTCCAGAGCGAGAGAGACGTGAAAAATTGGCAAAATGGCTAATAAGATAAAAACGCTGGAAAAGAACAAATTCCTGATTAACTCATTCTCTTTCTTTCTGGCTATAGCATACACATCGACTTTGAGAGTATTACCCTCTCTCTTAAAGCCAAATCTTGACTTCAGGTATTCTTCATCTGAAATGGATAAAATGTAAATAGAGTAAACCAATGAAGCAAATTCTACTGCCATTGCAGTCAAAGTGAGCAAAAGGGCAATAGGATCGAAAAATTTTAACTCTAATTCCCAAAATAATATCGAAAATACCCCTAGAAGGACTACATCAGCAATTATTTCTTTAATTGCTGGAATTTTTGCCGAAGTTAGTGTCCTATGGTAAATCTTTAACACTCTTTGATTAATTCTCGGGTCTTTGGATTTAACCACTGAAGTAGCAATTTTATCTATAATCTTCTCAACCTGGGCATTCCTATCATTTTTCTCTCCGGGGTAGAGGATTACGTACCTTTTATCCAAGTTCCACTTGTAACCAAATGAATCAATTATCTCATTTAATTCTTCAGAATAAGCCGCGCCAGAGCCTTTTTCTTCTATAGTCATATCCACTCCTCCACCCATTTCTTCATTTCTTTGCGCTCATATTCTTCAAATGGGATATTAACTTAGTGTTCATACTGTGTCACTGTGGCGTGGCCTTGGCTCAATGCAATTTGCAGAGCCTTATCCGGATAATAGAACACTAATCTGGATTACCGTGTCTTCTTGAAAATCTTATTGTTGATCGGACCCCTCTCCAGGATCCTTTCGGCAATCTCCTCAGCTTCAAGTAAAATACAGGAAATTCAAGTAACGGTTAAGGAGCCTGGAACAAATCTGATTTAAGAGACTATGCTTGACGCCGTGTAATATTGCCCACCGAATCACATCGTAAAGGACTTTTATATAATACGGAAAGATTAAACCCGGAATCATGGGGCAGTCCCATGAGTCAGGTTTGTGTAAATTTGACTGATGATAAAGCTGCAGTATTGATAGACAACTCGTATCTACAAAAGGAAGTAATTGATAATTTAAATGGAAGAAATGGTAAGTTTCAGTTGGACTATCAAGAGTTTAGCAACAATCTATGCAGGGAAATTGGTGCAGAGCGTTTTAGGACGTACGTTTATGATGTTTCTCTTGAAAGCAACAGGAATTTTTTGACCTCACTGAACTTACTAGACCGCTTTGAGATACGATCAGGAAAACTTCAGGGAAACGCGGAAGGATTCCGGCAGAAACAAGTGGATATCTTGCTGGCAATCGAAATGATCAAACTGGCCCTTAAAAATAAAATACAGCACATTATTTTGATTACTGGAGATAGCGACTTTGTTCCAGCAGTACAATATGTAAAAGAGGAGGGAGTTATGGTACACCTTAGACATGCAGAGAAGACCTATAGTAAGGAATTATCACAAACTTGCGATACCAGTAGACAACTTTCCAGGGCAGTGTTAATTGAATTTGATGGAAAAGACGCTTACAGAAAATAAAATTGTAGTAATCAAATTCGTCTCTCGATCCATTTCTTCATCATTTTTCTTTCATTCTTTCGTGATGTTGAAAAAAGAGTTTTTTTCGGGCAGTAAAATCATAGGTAGGTATATAAATGTTACATCCCGTCATGAAGAATTGGTATTTCTGACACCAATTTGGGTGTCCCTAGGATGGCCATTTCCTTTACCTCGACTAGATGGGAGATTTATTTATTGATTTTCAAATTCTTTCAACTTGGCTAATCTCGAGGACTCTATTCCTTTCTTCTCAAGAATTTCCCGCTTAAAGAGCAACAACCACGCATTTTATTGGGTAATTCCTTAAGTACAAATTTAGATGCTAGAAACGTTTAAATGGCTCTTGATATATAATAAATGAATTGCTTTTTAAGTATTCACTTCAAAGTAACTCCATGTTTAACTGCCCTAAGAGCGGTTATCACTTCTCAATTTCTGTGGACATTCTCAAGAATTACGCTAATGGAAATCTACAACCTATACACCAAGTTAAGAGGGTCTTTTATTTGACTTCCAACTGTTTTCTTGAGGGGAGTATTGCACAGGATAAACTGGCTTTGACTTACACTCCTCCCAACGTATTTTCGTATGACCCATCGCTCAACGATCATTTTATAAATAATCTTGGTCAAACTATTGTTCTAACATCTCCAAGCACAGTGCTGAGAAGTTGGCCCTCATTTGGTTACTCTGGGGGCGCTTATGAATTGTTGCTTCAATGCGATAAAAATTCAAAAATCAATCTAAAATACCTTGGAATTTTATTGAATGGAGGAAGATTGGATCCGTTTAGAATGGATTTTGTGACTTTACCAATTCAGAACCTGAACGTTTTAATCTTAAGTATTTTCCAGATTTTCTCGGAAGTTTATGTTGGACAAAATGTGGAAGATGATGAAAATAATGTAATGGTTAAATTACAATCTGGGCAATTTGTATTCAAATTCAAGTTAAGGCAGACGGACGTTTCACTTTCAATTTCTTACTTTCTCGCGAGAAATTCTGAAGTGGTAGTGCGGATCAATGGTGTTGCTTGGAGCGATGATTTGTTTAATTCAACGAGGGAAATTTTGGTTGATGTGAACCACTATTTCATCTTAACCAACATAGCAAGAGTTGAGGACATAAGCAGAAATGTTTCTAAGAACACGCAAGGTTACACAGTGCTTAAGAAAACTATTGATTTTGTGATGCGAGACATTAATAGTAACTTAAGAAGTGGCAAACTTGGTGTAATCAGGCAAGCTAGTCTTCCTTGAAGCCGTAAACTAACTCACTTCATATTTCACATCAATACTAATTACATCTATTATCCCAGTATCCGCAAGTGGGATTTTACCTATTTTTCATGCAACGGCTTTCCGTTTTTCTCTTCGTGATCCACTCAGTGCCCATGAGATTTTGTAAGTACTTATCGTCATAGTTCCGTAGGGATCTTGTGTTGACAGAGTCAATATTTCACAAGAATTCTATTCATTTAATTTCCTTGTGAATATAATCGTGTTATCTCACCACGGTATCTTTTCATCTTTGGTGTGTTTGAGAAAAATGGATATTTTGGACAGAAGTTGTCTATTTCGGAAACTAGCCAAACCTTATTTCATGTAGATCAATACTAAACTGTTACATCAAGCCATTTCCTTATCTCTTTACCATCTTCAAACGGTATGTTCAGGTGATGCTCATATTGTGTCACCGTGGTATCGTTCTGACTCAGTCAAAAATGCGATGACTTGTCAGGATAAAAAAACACAAACCGGGATTCCATGTTTTTCTGAATGTTTTATTTTTCATTGGAGCTCCTTCAAGGATCTTTTTTTGGTAACTTTATCAATTTTTTTAGCAAAGGCAGGAAGATCAGTTAATAGATGCGGAGCTTGAATAAATCGGACATGAGAATCTTGCCGATAATGGCATGTAAGTTGAGATTAAACAACTAAGGCTTGTTAGGATATGAGGGAGTTACATTTTCCCTCTTAAGCCGATGTATTTGTGGCACATCCCTTCTGTTATGACAAGAACAATGTAAAATTTACCCTTTTTAGAGTAAATAGAATTGGGCAGTTAAGGATAATTATTAAATGAAACATTTAATATTTAACATAAATTATTCC
>JAJYDZ010000013.1 GCA_021790415.1 Thermoplasmata archaeon
AATAAAATGGAAATATGCAGAAGTATGAAAGAGCAGAGAAATATAGTTCTCTCAATTTTGATAGTATCTATAATTATAGGCATAATTTCTTATTTTGTATTGAGCTATGAATTCGTGAACTATTTTGCCGCTCAGGAAGCCGTTAACGCTTCTTATGCTGATGCTGGATTCGTTTCGATGGGAATTGCATCGGGGATTTTTTGCTGTACAATTCTATTTTATCCAGTTTTTAAACACGGAGTAAAGGATTATGAGGGGGAGGACTACAGATGAATCAGAAGTATAAAGTAGAAATAATATGGATAATTGCTGTTCTTGCGGTATTGTTTGCATCTATGGGTATAAACTTCTATGTAACCGGCATGAAGAGCTTTTCAATTGCAACAAAGGAAACTCCCGGAGAAAATCTCAATGGTACAATTATTCAGGTTACAGGGGTGCAATGGTCATGGTCATTTGAGATTAACGGAGTAAAATCAGTTGATAATTTTACCCTTATAGTAAATCACACTTATACAATGGTGGTTGATTCTTTACCTGTCGGTACGGGTCAGGCTGTAATACACGATTTGTTAATACCACAATTTGGAATTCAGGTTTATGCAGTACCTGGTCAGAATAACACGATTACATTTACACCCGACAAAACAGGTACATTTATTTTTGAATGTGTTGAATATTGCGGTTATGATCACTATAAAATGAGAGGATACTTTTCGGTGGTTGATTAATGAGTACAACAGATTATCTTATAGAAGTCTCTGTAACTATTTCAATAATATTTTTGATTCTGTTCTATATCTATTATAAATATAACTCTGCAAAGAGTGAAATGGATCAGGTAGCAGAAAAGAATAATTACGTTGATACCGGCTCGTATTTTAGGGACAACTTCGGGGGAAAAACTAAGGCTATCGGAATTAAACCCTTCCTTTTAAACGATTCAAAAAGTATTGGAATAAGATATATTATCACAAGTATCATATTTTTCTTCATAGCGGGCACATTTGGAGTAATAATGAGAGTCAGTCTTGTTGAACCAACCCCTACACTGTTTCTTAATAGAACCGTTATTTACGATGTATTAACAACACAGCATGGAATATTAATGATATATATGTGGGCACTGGGTAGTGCCCTTGGCTTTTCATACTACCTTCTCCCATCATTCCTTAAAGTTAAAAAAGATTCAATGGGAGGTTATTCATCAGCGGCATATTGGATTTATCTTCTTGGTGCCATTTTTATTGTCTTATCGAGATCATCAACAAGATGGTACTTTTACCCTCCCCTCTCAATAAATTTAAACCCATATAATGCAGGTTCGTTTAACTGGCTCGCTGTTCTCGGAATGGAAATGATATTTGTTGGTGTTGTCATCGCTGCTGTTGTAGTTATCAAAATGATAATAATGGATAGAGATGATAATGTTAAAATAGAACAAATGCCACTTTTTGCTTGGGCTGTTTTATTCACACTCATCATGCTTGTGGCTTCAGCACCTTTCTTTATGCTTGGTTTGGCAATGACATTCTATGACTTCTTCAATCCGGTATTTTTTGTCAGTTCCTCAAGCTCGCCTCTTTCTTTCGCTGAAATGTTCTGGATCTGGGGTCATCCCATAGTGTATATAGCAGTGCTTCCGCAATTTGGTCTTATCTATGAGATAATGCCAAAATTCACCGGGAACAAAATTTATAGTTACGCCTCTGGAGTATTGGCTCTTGGACTTTTAATGCCATTGAGTGAATTGGTATGGGGGCATCATCTTCTTAACTCAGGATTTGGAATAGAATGGGGATTGTTCTTTTCAACTGCATCTTTTCTCGTGGTAATACCATCAGCTATAACTGTATTTAATTACATTGCAACTCTTTGGACATCTGCAAAAATCAGAATGACCGTTCCAATGCTATTCGTAGTTAATGGTATTTTCGATTTTATTATAGGTGGTATCACCGGTGTTATTCAGTCGAATTTAGAATTGAACGAGGTATTGCATGGAACTTATTGGGTAACAGGGCATTTCCATTTCATATTCTTGGGTATAACAACCGGAATTGGTTTTGCAACAATTTACATGCTGTTTCCATCACTTACAGACGGAAGAAAATACAATGTTAGGTTAGCTTATTGGCATTTTACCCTTACGGCAATCGGCTCTTTTATAATGTCAATGGGTTGGACCGTCGGAGGATTTTACGGCATGCCAAGATTCGTGGCGGGTTATTTTGCCAGATTTCAAGCTTTCCAGGACACTGCCATATTGGGTGGTGTCATCGTTGGAGTTGCTCAGCTCTTTTTCCTTGCTAACATATTTGTCACATACTCAAAGAAACCATCAATTCCTACAAACAACGCTTTGGAAGATGCCTATAATTTACCCGTACTAGAAAATGGAGGCGAATAAAATGGCAGAAAGAACTTTTTCGCGGGGAATGATTTTTGGAATTGTAATAATAATATTGATGAATGGAGGATTATATTATATGTTATCTGCACCAACTACCTTAAATGGCGGTCTCATTGAACCTTCTAACACCCCATATAAAGATACCATCAATGTTACGCTTTATGCGAATGCATTGGGATGGGATTATGGAGTAAAGGGAGATCACACTAATCCCACATTTAACATAACCGTTGGAACTAGGATAGTTTTCACTGTAATAGAGGCAGATACTGCACCTCATACGTTAACCATAGCGGATTCACCATCAGAATCAAGCACTCATCTAACTCTGGTTACAACCTCGCAGCTTACCCAAATAACTGGGCATTCAGTTACGGTTAGTTACGTTTTTGATAAAGTAGGTACTTGGACATACTGGTGCGAAATACACCCAACAACAATGGTTGGGGCAATTAACGTTCTTGCATCAGCAAACACATCTGCCAATGCTAATTGTCATGTGAGCCCTGATTCAGCTCAACACCATTCTCAAAACAATAATAATTTAAATTCTTTTTTTGAATTTCTTTTGGATATTTCAGGTGCGATAATTGCCTGAAACAAATTTATTTTCTAAAATTAATAATATGGTTAAGATTGAGATTGCTTTTCTCGTAGATTTGGTTGCTCTAGCAGGTTTTTTTACTTTAAACACAAATTGGGTTCATCTATTTTATATCGTTCCTCTATTGATCGCAGGAACCCTTGCGTCCTTTTCCGCCGCTCTTTTTAACAACGTCTACGATATAGACATAGATGGAGAAATGAAGAGAGTATCGGCAAGAAGGGGTATAATAAGAGAAAATAGACAAAAATATTTCACAATAGCACTAATTATGCTTCTGATTTCAATTATTGTGGGCATTCTTTTCCTGACTCTCCTGTCCGTAACTTTTATTTTGCTTGGATTCGCCAGCTATGTATTTCTTTACACAATATTTCTGAAGAGAAGAACAGACTGGAACATCGTCATAGGCGGAATAGCTGGAAGCTTTCCTGCGCTAGCTGGTTCAGCCGCATTTTCTGCTACAATCACTTATGGATCAATATTCATTGCACTACTGGTTTTCATGTGGACACCAACTCACTTTTGGAGCCTGTCCATAAAATACGTGGATGATTATCGAAAGGCGGAAATTCCAATGCTGCCTGTTACACAGGGTGTGGATAAGACCATTCTCTGGATTATGGTCAATACCGTAATTCTGTTTCTATTAACAATAATACCTGCAGTATTCAACTATCCAATTCTTGGAATATTATACAGATTAACAAGCATACCAATGGCACTATTTATTCTCATTCCCGTTATTATTCTTTATAGAAAGAGGGACGAGAAATCATACAAGATGGTTTTTAGTATATCCAACGTTTTTTTAATGATTTTGCTAATTGCAATATGTCTTATGCCTTTGAGTTTTTCACCATAGAATGATTTTGTTGAAAGTACAGCACCAGAAGAAACGTTTTTTCTTGATGTTGCTATTATGAAAAGGTGAAGATGAATAATTTGAGAAATGGGATTTTGTTATTTGCATTTCAGATCTCAATCTTCTTATTTTATTTTATAAGCATTTCATATACTTATCCAACCTATTTGACCACTCTCTCTTTTTATCTCTATATTGCTTTGGCTTGGGCTGAACTTTTCACATTTTTTTTCTTCACCAATTTAAGGGATAAAATAACTAACAATTTTAACAACGTAAAAGGGTTAGTGACGCTCATTAGTGTCTTTACGGTTTGGGTATACGTCATAGAGGTTTCCATGCCAGGAACTGATAATATCCCATACATTTTTACAACTCTGATAACTCTTGTATGCTTCCAGGAATTTAACTTCAGATTAATAGCAATTGAGACCTTTGGGAGGTTGGTAAATTTGGGTATTTCGACAATGATTGGTGCTGTTATTTATACAGCTTTTTTTAGCTTATATCTCATTGTATATCTAGGCGGTTATCCTGGGTTTTATCCTTATTTGTTTCTTCTTGATACATTCTCAATGGGTCTTATAATTGGAGCAGTTTATTCATTAACCCGTAGTGTTTACTTCACATCCTCAATTACGCTTTCTCTTTATATGATGGCCCTGTTTCCTTATACTCCTGCAATAATTTCTTACTTATTCGTGCCAGTTTAGCCTTCATTTTATGATAATTTCTTATAAATAGAGGTTAAATCAATAATTCCTTTATTTTTTCAGGTATCGCGTTCTTCTTCCCATTTTTATCGACCCATACAATAACGGTTTTCCCTGTAGACAATAACGCCTCATCGCCCTGCCGTAATATTTTGTGAATGAAGGATATACTTGTTGTTCCAACCCGTTCAATTTCAGTTGTAATACTTGGTCGATCTTCAAAGTATATTGGTATTCTAAAATCTATCTCTGCATGTGCCACAACAAAACTCACCTCCTTGGAGTGAAAACCTGTTAAAAATTTCATAAAAAAGTCAATTCGGCCAAGTTCGAAGAAGCTCAGATAGGCGGCGTTATTCACATGACCCAATGCATCCAAATCACCGAATCGCACCTGCAGTTCTATTTTAGATAATTTTGAAACCATTGGCAAGGAATTTCTTGGTTAAACTAATACATTGTGTTCTCCTGCTGACCCATAATTTTTGATTATCACCAGAAACGTTTTCCATCTTTGAATCAGCTATGTTGTCGTGGTATATCCATCCACTTCTGAGTTCTTCCATATTGTTCCTATTTGCAACAATCAGAACTGGAAATCCGATTTTATAGAATTCTCTGAACAATAATTTCGAGAATGAGGGAGAAAACAGGAGGACTGATTCAGGTTTCAAATTTTCCTCTACTATAGTTTTCAAGTATTGTTGCACGTTGTTATCGCAAAGGCAAAATATCACATCATTTCTTCTGAATTCATTAATATATGTTAGTGATAATTCAGACGCAAGGATTCGAATGAACTCATCGAAATTATTATTATCATTAGCTGGGGGTGAGCATATAAACATCCTTACCTTATCTTCCTCAGATGTATTTTTTATATATTAATTCATGTTGTGTTGTAAATGAAAGATAAGCAATCTTCAATTGATTTCTATGCTTTTGTGAAACTTTATGGTGAGCGATTTTCAGGCGCATTTATAAAGAAAATTTACCAAACAGGAAAAGACGAATTTACGTTTATCATATATTCATCGGAGCATGGAAAATATCCATTTCACATCAAACTATCTGCAGGTATAGCATTTATGGACCCTGACAGACCTGAAGAATCATCTTCCTTTGCCATGTTTCTTAGAAAAAATCTGTCTGAACAGAAGATTCGATCAATTAAACAGATTAATTTTGATCGTGTTTGTAAGATAGAATTATACTCAGGAATGGAAATCATTTTTGAATTATTTAGAGACGGAAATTTAATAATAATTGAAAACGGACTAATTACATATGCATTTAGCCCAAGGGAGTGGAAAAACAGGAAAATTCTCAAAGGCGAAAGGTATATTCCCCCATCGCTTATTGATCCATTATCCTCAGAACTAAGCACATTAACATCTATTTTCGAACAAAGTAAGGGATCTCTGGTCCAAACGATGGCCACAAGAATGAACCTTGGTGGGGAATATGCTGAGGAGATAGCCTTCAGACTGGGCATTGATAAGGATCAATCGTCCAAAGAATCCCTTAATTTGGTTCCAGATATAATCAATGGAATAAAGAAACTTCTTGAAGAAATTTCTCTGAATAAGGGATTTTATTACGATTCTGATAATATGCTTTCACCCGTTAGGCTATCATCACTTAATGAAGATCCAAGGATTTTTGAAGACTTTAACGAAGGTCTTGTATACCAGATGGGAAAACTTAAGGAAATAGATCCGCAAATTTCACAGATCGAAAGAAGAATAGCAAATCAAACAAAAACTGTTCAGCAATATATGGATCTATCGGTGACTCTCAAGGAAACAGGTCAAATCATAATATCAAATCTTCCTGAATATGAGCGAGTTCTTAGAACAGTCAACAGCAACCTCAAGGCAATTTCAATAGGAAGTGTTATAACGCCTGGAATAACCATAACCAACATTGATTTTTCTAAAAAATTTATTACTATTAAAAAGGATGATAGAGAAATAGAACTCTCACTAACCAGAACTGCAGGAGAAAATGCCAGCGATTACTTTAACAGATCCAAAGACTATATTTTAAAAGCAGAAGGTGCAAGAAAAGCCATTATGGATACTTCCAAAGTTAAATTAGAAGAAAACGGAAAGAAAAAAAAGGATCGCCCAAAGAAGTGGTTCGAGGCTTACCATTGGTTTTTTACCAGTAGTGGGAATCTGGTAATCGCAGGGAAAGACGTTAACGGAAACGAGAAGGTTGTGAAAAAACATATGTCTGAAAAGGACATCTATATTCATGCTGATTTGTATGGTGCCCCAAGCACTATCCTGAAAGTAGAGAATGAAAACACAGACTTGGAAAAAGACATACTGGAGGCCGCTCAATTTGCAGTGTCAAATTCTAGGGCTTGGTCAAATAACCTTGCATCAGGTTCAGCATACTGGGTAACTCCTCTCCAGGTAAGCAAGACACCGGAATCCGGTGAATTTGTCAGGAAAGGTTCTTGGATAGTAAAGGGAAAGCGCAATTATCTTTTCAACCTTCCATTGAAGCTAAAAATTTCAACAATAGTTTACGAGAATACAGAATTGCCAATGATTTGCCCACACATCACAGAGATAAAAAATGAAAAGGATCTAATATTCATATCCCCAGGTGAAATAAAACGGGAGAAAATAGCCAAGGAGATCTCGGAAATCTTAGGAAGGGAAAGGGATGAGATAGCATCAATTCTTCCACCTGGTGGAAGCAGAATTGATTCCATCACGAAGAAAGTTCAAGCTTCAATTTCTCAATGATGGAGACATCTCTGGGTTCTACTTTTCTCAGCAGTGCAACATGGTAACTCAAAATGTCTCCAAAGTAGATACCATACATTATTTGTGAAAAAATACTCTTTCCTTTCAATTCTATTATTGTAATATCTCTGGATGAAAGTTTTTTTGTTATTTCCAGTCTTCTCTCATTTCGCACAGAATAACTATTTTTGAATGCAATGTAAATAAATGGGTCCATATCATGGTTCATCCCCATTGGAACAAGTTCGTTATGGTTAATTTCTGATAGGTATCCTGCGTTTGCAAGCATCTTTGCATTCTCATTAAATTGAGTCTTACACCGATAGGCTACGCTAGACGTCGGGCTCCATGATATGAAATAGGGGACTTTCCCTGATTCAAAAATTTTTCTGGAAATAGAAATGATGTGATTTTCGTTATTTCTTATGTCTGTAATATTTCCCTTAATCTCATCAATATGATTTCTTAGTTCAGGAGCTATGGTATTTATTATTGGCATTAACAAAAATCCCAGGGATGATCTTGGTTGATATCCGGAAGGGATTATTACCGCTTGATCTGAAATCTCTGAAAGTTTTCCTCCTGATGTTATTGAAAGAACTGTGGCACCCTTCTTCTTTGCTTCTGTGGCGCATGAAATGGTTTCCTCAGTATTGCCTGAATAACTTATTGCAATGACTAGCGTTTTGTTACTAACAAAGTCAGGGCAGGTATATGTATTCAATACTATAACCGGTTTTTTTGAATAAATCTCACTGAACAAAAAACCTGCAATTCCTGAACCGCCCATTCCCCCTATCAAAATATGATCATAATTATCTAGATTTATGTTGAATTTTCCCTTAAACGAAATTTGATCTATAATCGTATCTATCTCTTTTCTATATTCCATAAAATCACTGATTTAGTCAATAAATTTAAATGGGGTTTAATACATAAGCCAATGACATTAATGAAGGTAATAGCCCAGCTAATGTTAAGATTAAGTATATTTTCAGGTGGCCTGACATAAGTGCTTATACAATCGGCCTTTAAATTTTTTACGCATCTATGACATTTTCCACTTTCAATTCTATAAAGCACAACTTTGAATTCATACTAAATTTATGGGCCAAGGCTTTAGTAAAATTCGAAACGGAAACATTATAGCACAGGTTTGTAATAAATAAAAATGAAGGTAGTAATACAGATATCAGAAAAGGAAAAAATTCCAATGGGAAGTATTGTAGGGTCTCATATTGCGGTATTAAAGGATGTTGAAACCATTGAGATGGTTTTTCTGGAAAGTGCCATTATAGCAACTATAAGTGAAGAAATGATGAAGCCCTTGCTTGAAGAAAAAAAACTTATATTAATGGCTTGCAAAACATCTATGGAAATGAACAATATAAAAGCTTCAGACCTTGTCAAGGGTGTTTCACCAACACCTCAGGGTGGATTCATCGAAATCATAAGGAGACAGCAGGAAGGTTGGTTCTATATTCATGTCTAATTTTTAGGAAGTTTGAAGACTGTAACCTCTTCATCCAGTTTTCGTATGGATATTCAGGCTTTTAAAGTTGTACGATAATTCCAATAGGGTCGGTTTTCTCTCAATATAAGGGGGATCAGGTCTTCATTTAAAACTATCTAAATCTATGAAAGTAGTATATTTAAAACAATATGTGGCAAACTCATTTCATTTGAGCTTTTATGCATATTCAAATTTACTATGTTTTTATATGCTAAATAAAATTGTTATATTTAACTGACCGGTGTTATACGATAGTACCTAAATTTGGTATGGATACTTCAGATAACAAAGAATTAATCTACCACATTCCATAAGAAAATGGGTAATGATATATGGAAGGTTTTGGAAAGGTATGTGGCAGAAATGGCTAAATAATCATTCTAGTATCATCGCCATTTATCCACTGGAAAGTGACAAGACCTAGTTGAAGTTGCTTGCAAAAAGCATTCCGAAATATCTTTCTATGTAATAATATTTAAGACGGAGTTTTATCTTAGATTCAGCAAGAAACCCTCCTAAAACTACCATAATCCAATAACTATCAGGTTTGGCTGCCTCAACAAAATCTCTTCTCATTCCATATAACGTTTCGAATTTTCCAGTAATGATAGAATCTTTTATAGTTTCATCGTATATTTTCGCTTCATCTGAAAAGTCATAAGGGCCCTTTGGGTTATGAGTATGTGATTGATCTGCACTGAATATTATTGAATATTTTTTGTCTGAACGTGAAACTGCCCTGTAAATATTCTTCCCAAATTCGTGCATACGTTGCAAATCCCATAATCTAGCCTGTCCTATGATTACAGTGGGTCTCTCGCTGAAGAATGTTAGCGGTATTAATGAACCAAAATCAATGGGAAATGTATTCTGTTCTCCTCCGGAAAAGAATGCTTTAGATAAAATATCCTGGTTTGAGTATAGAATGAGGCGTGCAAGTTCCAAATTATTATTCAATTTCATTTGTAAATTTACGCCACCTTCAGTGAGATAATTGCCAGATAGCCTTTCGTTTAAGGCAACAGAAAATTTATTCCCAACTGAAAGCCCGTGAGGAGTGAATATTATTCTTGAATCGGCATTATCTTTGGAAGTTTCTTTAGTGATAGCTTCCCTCATTTCCTTACTTGATCTGTTAGGAAGGTCTATTAGTTCGTCCCCGTGTGGTATAAGGTATACTCCATCAATCATTAATGGAAATTACATGGGGGATATTTAATATGTATTGGAAAATTGAATTTTAGACGAATTAGCATTTGAGCTATAACTTTACATTATAAATGTTAAGGATTCTAATAATGGCAAGCCTATATAATTCAGTCAAGAACAAATATGTATTTATTCATTTAAGTTGATGACAGGTTACCGTAGAAATCCAATTCATAGTTTGGTGTGTGTATGGAAGCAGATGAGAACGCGAAAAAATCGATAATAAGCGTAACGGGATTTTCAGGTTCAGGTAACATCTATGTAAGTGAGTGGATAGCAGAGAATATCGTTACTCCTTTGGCCCCAGAAATAATATACATAAAGAACCTCCCGCACGATGAAAGAAAACTCAACGCGATGGGAAATAATATCTCAAAGATTGAAAAGGAGGGAAAAATTACTGTAATAAATATTGGTCCGAGAACCTCATATACCGTTGATTCAACAGAGGCAAATCTCACAGAGATTCTACAATCTTATTCTGCAAAAAACAGATTATTTGTATTGGATGGTTTTCAGGATATTCCCGCAGGAAATTATAGAATTTTCAGAATACTGGTAGTTAGAAACATTAGGGAAATCGACCATTTTTCATCTTCATTTACTCCGGATTTGGTTGTTCTAAACGGCGAATCTGCAATACACGACGAAAGTATTATTAAATGGCCAGATGGGAAGCAGAGTATATTGTATGCAATCATGTCACATTTTATAAACCCCATAAACCAGATAAATACTCAAATAAAAAGAGAGCAGATTTTAGATAAGGGGATGCAAACTAGAGAAAACATCTTATAATCTTTATCAATCTCGCACCAAAGGGTTTAATAAACAAAATCCTTTTACGGACTACCACAAAATTAGAAATAAAGGTGTAAAAATGGCATCACAGAAACCGCACATAAATTTGGTCACAATAGGACACGTAGATCATGGAAAGTCAACCCTCGTAGGGAGACTTTTGTTTGAGCACGGAGAAATTCCTCCACACATAATTGAGGAATACAAGAAGCAGGCTGAAGAGAAGGGAAAAGCAACTTTTGAATTTGCATGGGTAATGGATAAATTCAAAGAGGAGCGAGAGAGGGGAGTTACAATTGAGCTTTCCCACAGAAAATTTGAAACTGGGAAGTATTATTTTACAATAATTGATGCTCCAGGACACAGAGACTTTGTTAAAAACATGATTACCGGTACAAGTCAAGCTGATGCAGCTATTCTTGTAATCTCATCAAGAGACGGAGATGGTATAATGGCTCAGACAAGAGAGCATGCATATCTTGCAAAGACTCTTGGTGTTCAGCAGCTCATCGTTGCAATCAACAAGTTGGATGCTACACAGCCTCCATACAGTGAAAAGAGATTCACCGAGGTCAAGGGAGAAGTTGAAAAGTTCCTTGCATCAATTGGTTATAGGAACATACCAATGGTACCAATCAGTGGATATAAAGGAGACAATATAACAAAGAAGTCTGAAAACATGAAATGGTATACCGGACCAACTTTACTTGAACTTCTAGACTCACTTAAAGTGCCTGAGAAACCGATTAACAAGCCTCTTAGACTACCAGTTCAGGACGTATATTCAATTACTGGTATAGGAACTGTTCCAGTTGGAAGAATTGAAACTGGAATCCTGAAAAACGGCGACAAGGTTATTTTCAACCCTGCTAATAAACAGGGAGAAGTTAAGACAGTAGAAATGCATCATGAGGCAATGGAACAGGCTGGACCAGGCGATAACGTAGGGTTCAATGTAAGAGGAATAGCCAAGAACGATATCAAGAGAGGAGATGTATGCGGACCTGTAACTGCACCACCATCTGTAGTGAAATCATTCACAGCTCAGATAGTTGTTCTTAATCATCCGTCAGTGATTGCTGCAGGATATAAACCAGTATTTCACGTTCACACAGCACAAGTAGCGTGCAGGTTTGAAGAAATATTAAAGACTATCAACCCCAAGGATGGAACTACTAAGGAAGAAAAGCCCGCTTATATCAAAACAGGAGATATTGCCGTAGTGAAGGTTGTACCTGACAAACCCCTAGTAATTGAAAAGGTTGCAGAATTTCCGCAACTTGGGAGATTTGCAATAAGGGATATGGGGCAAACAGTTGCTGCTGGTCAATGTATAGACATTGAGCTTAAGTAAGGTGACATGAGTGGTCTCATATAAAGCCAGAATCTCTTTAAGCGGTTCAGAACATAAGGTTGTAGACCTTGTTTGCAACGAGATAAAGGGCATTGCTAACAGAACCGGGGTGGAGGTTCATGGTCCAGTGCCACTCCCAACAAAAAGATTACAGGTTCCTGTAAGAAAAAGTCCTGATGGAGAAGGTTCTCCAACGTGGGATAGATGGGAAATGAGAGTGCACAAGAGACTCATAGATGTGGATGCCGATGAAAGGACGTTGAGGCAACTCATGAGGATTGCCATACCAGACGGGGTCCAGATAGAGATTCAAATTAAGAGCTAATTTTTTAATTTATTTTATAATT
>JAJYDZ010000014.1 GCA_021790415.1 Thermoplasmata archaeon
CGATCATTACAAGAGCAACGGCAAGACATACTCTTTGCTTCATTCCTCTGGAATATGTCCCTGTTTTTCTGTCCAGATATTCTTCCATGGACAGGAGTTTTGACAAATACTCCATCTCATCTCCTATTCTAGATTTATCTGCTCCCTTTACCCTTGCAGCAAATTCTATAATTTCCCTACCGGTGAGATATGGGTAAAATTCAGGTTGCTCAATTAGTGTTCCAACACTCTGTAGTGCCAACATTGGATTCTCAGAAACGGATGTGCCATCTATTTTTACCGTACCGGATGTAGGTTTAATTATATTCGTAAGTGCCTTTAGAAGCGTTGTCTTACCGGCTCCGTTTGGACCCAGAATACTTACACACTGCGGCTGATCTATTTGAAGATTAAACGATGATAGGGCTTCAATTCGCCCATATTTTTTTGTCAGATTGACAATGTCTATCTGGGGCATTATTTTACCTCCTTTCTTTCAAACAATAAAAGTGCTCCGGTGAGTGAAATGATCGTATATATTAACATTATAATTGCTGATGTCAGAATATCTGAGTATCCTGCCCCATTAGGTGTTACGCTAAAACTTCCAAAGCCTGTTGTTATATTCAGATATACTCTCTCTATTATTGATGCCGAGTTATTGAGAAGATAGTATGGTACAACCTTGTATAGAACCTCAGAAATTATAGTATAGGCATAGAATATGAGAAAATAGAGGAGGAATACAGAAATATAGGCATAGGTATTTTTATTAAAAATAGTGCTTACAAGAAAAGTAAGTGCAACTATTGAAAAAATGAAGAGAATTGTGAGCCCCATGCTCAGGAAATATGGGACAAGCAAAATTCCATTGAAAACCATATAAAATACAATCCCCTGAATAATAAGATATATCATAATAACCGCGATCGTGACAGAAACTGCTGCGAAATATTTTGCCAGAAGTAAAACATATCTGGGAATTGGAAGTGGAAAGACATAAAATGCCGTTTTGCTCTCTATTTCGCTGGATATTGCAGGTGACCCAAAGAATACCGAAGCAAACACAGGAAGATCCAGAAGAACAAAGGACCAAAGAAACCCAACCAAACGCTGAGAAAATCCAGGAGTATTGAAGAATCCCTTAAAGTTTGAGAATAGGGATGGAAGTTTAGGAATATATGTAAAAGTAAAGTAAGTTAGAAGAAGCGATACAAGAATTGTAATTATTAGCATAATATAGAAACTTCTTGACCGGTAATAATTTTTAAAATAGTATGTATAGGACTCATAGAAGAGCGTTAATGAACGAAACAATTCATGCACCTGAAATTGAAGGAGTTATTCCACTAAGTTCCTTCAGAATTGCAAATATTTCATCATATTGCTTTAACCCAATTTTAATAGAGATAGAAACAGATTTATCCGTAACATAGAATGTTGAGACCACCCCGGTGTAATTCAGCACACTGCGAATTTGCTTTGTATGATTCAACATCAAAGATGAATTAAATTGAAAATTAAGGTATGTACTAGAATCGTTAATAAAACCGTTCATGGATTTAAGGGGGTTGCTGGCATTACCCACCACAAATGAAATATTTTCATTTGAGTAAAGATAATTAAAACCTGAATACGAATATCCTCTGCTGTGATAAGTAAGAGAAGTGTTTATGAAATTCAGATTACCCAGAAGAATATCATTTCCAGACAATGCGGTAAAATAAATCGTTGAATTTGTAAGTTCTACCAATTTAAGTATTTCAAGGGGATTTGACTGCACAGAATATACGTTCTGCAAACTAGATGAAAGATTTCCAGAAGACAGATTAGTTAATGCATATACATCGAAGCCGTCATACGTTTCATAATAGTTAATTGAGATATTTGGTGCAGAAGTAACGTTTGAACCGGAAGATATTCCACTTACAGCAGAATCAAGGGATGAAGTGGACAGCGGGACTATACCGCCGTACGAACCGTTTAATGCAGCGAAATAATAGGAACTGCCATTGAGGTTCAGTCTTACGGCAATTTCAGAATTGTATGGAATAAAGGAAGCCATATTAATTGAATTTGAATGAGAATTAAGGTCAATTGCATAGTATGCAAGAGGAACAGATACTCCTGCAGCAATGACGGCAACTATTATCATTCGCATGATCTGTTTCATGATAATGAATTACACACGCTTACTTAACTTTAGATCAAAAAAATCTTAACCTGCAAATAAACTCTTATAACTCGTATTTCTGGCCTAAATCAATCCGCTTTTACTCAATAAATGAGAATTATTTGTAAATCTAATTAAAGCGTAATGCCAGTCAGAGTCTTGGTGTCAATTATTCCAGGCATATTTCTAATCTGTTTTACGATTAGCTGCTCAAGTTCCTTATAGTCTTTGGTCTCTACTTTAATAATAATGTCATATTCCCCGAAGAGTGTATAAATTTCCAATACACCCTCTACATTCTTCAAACCATCCTGAAGTGCTACTTCGAATCCTGGCTTTTCCTTTATTAAGATGAAAGCAACTACCAAACTTATCAATCAATAATGTTAGATGATCTTATTAACCTTTACAAAAATATGAATAAATAGGTGTAAATTGAGTATTGACAAAGAAAGTAATATAGATTTTAATTTTTCAGAGCTTCTTCAATTTCCTTGTAATTCGGCTCCACACCAGGGTTCTCCGAAACCCAGTTATAAACTATTTTTCCTTCCTTGTCGAGAACATAAACAGCCCTCTTAGAAGCAGTCAGCTGCTTAGCGCCTGCGAAATCCATGTGCAGCCCGCCGTACTTTCTGCTTATTTCTCTTGTATGATCGCTGAGTAGATCAAAAGTCAGCTTATTTTCCTTTGCAAACTGAGCAAGTGAAAAGGGTTGATCTACGCTTATGCCAACAACTTTTGCATTTAGCTTGTTGAAATTTTGCATAGAATCTCTAAAGTTACACATCTCCTTCGTGCAAACGCCTGTGAATGCTCCCGGAAAGAAAGCTAGAACAACTTTATTTCCCTTATAATCACTGAGCTTCTTTACCTTAAGATTCGAATCAACTGTTTCAAATTCCGGTGCTTTATCTCCATTTTTTAGTGCCATAAACCTCTTTTTGATATAGTTAAACGATATATAAGGATGTTTTAACAATGAAAGCTATAAGTCTCTTATCAGGTGGCAAAGACTCATTTTTAGCGACGCTTATTGCCATGGAACAGGGGTTTGAGGTAATTTCTGCAATAACTGTATTGCCGAATGAAGATTCTATGATGTTTCATGTTCCAAATGCTAAATTAGCTAAATATGTGGGGGAACTTATAGACCTTAAAACTATATTCTGCAGAGAATCGGAATTTGAAAACATTATAGACCGATTTGCTAAGGAAAATCCGGGTATTGCGCTTATCAATGGAGCCATTGCTTCAAACTACCAGAGAAATAAACTTGAAATGATTTGTACCAACCATGAAATGCTATGTTATTCTCCATTATGGAGAGTGTCTCAGGCAACAGTTATGGATGAGCTGATCCAGAAAGGAATTAAACCAATTATTGTTGCCGTCGCCGCTGATGGTCTCGATGAGAAATTCCTTGGCAGGGAAATTAATGAAGAAACCATTAATATGTTAAAATTACTGGAAAAACAATATGGACTGAATATCACAGGTGAAGGTGGAGAGTATGAATCTTTTGTCACATGTTATGGATCAAGAACTCTTGAAATTACAAATTACAGAAAAACTTTCTCGGGTTCAAGCGGTGTCCTAATGATAGACCATATCAAGAAGAATTTTTAAATTTTCACTCTTTCAACTTCAATTGCATCCCATGTTGGATATTCCTCTATCTCGTATAGCTCATACTCCGTTTTCCCTTTAAGATCTTCGATAACCCACGGCGGAATCTCCACCCTTTTTCTCACGGGGTTTATATGTATATCTATGGGATCCATTCCAAGTCTTATGAGTTCCTCTCTTACCTCATAGATGTTGGGACCTTCCACAATTCCCTTAATTATGGTTCCATCTTTTGTAACAACATCTATTGGTCTTGCTGCGTTTTTAGCCCTTCTTTTAAGTCTATTTTTTAGTTGCACACTGTCCTTAAATGCAGCCGAACAATAATGAACAGCATATTCAGGATGCTCTCTTACCATTTTGATTGCAAGTTCCTGACTTCCCGTTGCTCCGGATTCATAATCGCTCTTAATTGAATAGTTTCTGCCAAGAAGATGTTCAAAGTTAGTCTCTGAGAATTCAAGCTCATTTAAATTCACAAACTCTACTTCCATCCGCCTCGCAAAATCAATGAGATCCTTTGTACCCTTGTCTCTTCCAGGTAAACTTGGAACCTCAATTCCCACGACCATTCCATTATCCTTCGCCCATCTTATACGATCCTTAAAAACTGATTTATCCATGACACTCCAGATCTCCTCTGGTGGATGAAACCTGATTTCATCGAGACCTGCTTTAGCTGTAGTATCTATGGCCTCCTTTGATCCGCTGATTGTATAGAGATGGATATGATGTGAATTACCAAATTCTTCCTTTAATATTTTAATATATTCGGACGTCCTTTCAAAATATTTCAGAGGGTCACCGCCTGTAATGCCGGTGCCGGTTGCCTGAATCATTCTGGCTTCATAAATGGCATCCCTCATATTTGCAAGTGGCATCTCGTCCGCATACATTACATCCTTCATTTTCTTCTGCTCTGAAAGCGGACAGTAGAAGCACTTAGCGTCGCAAATACCTGACACAAATAATACCATCTTAGCGCCTTTGGCGCACATTTGACATCCTATGGGTAATTTACCTGTATAGGTAGAATCTCCTGGTAAGTGTTTCATTCAAACTGTATCTGTTTCGCCTATTAAATCAATTCTATGGCATTTCTTCAAGCGTTCTTTGGAAGTAATCTGCATCCTGTGATGAGTATCTCGTAATATCGTAGGAATATGATATTATGATCTTAAGGGCCTTGAATAGAGTGTCATTGTTTTTGAAAGTAGGTTCCACGAGCATATTTGTGGGAGGAATTTTAATTCCATTATTATCCAGAGCTTTCATATATTCCTCTCTTTTTGGTGATTTTGATTTTTTGTAGTTCCTAGGTAAATCCACACCGCATTTCTCGATCTCCCTCATGAAAACAGGTCGGTTAAAAAGGAATGTTAATGTAATAAGGCAAACGTCTCCTGCCTCATCCTCATTAAATGTCTTTATTGCTTCACCGAGGAAATAGTAGATGTCCTTTTGCGGGTTTTCTCTTATGGAATATATTCTGGAGGGTTTGATTTCCTTCTCAGCGAGGATTCCCAAGTCTACCAGAGCATTAAGGTAGCCGGTCAACACGAGCCTGTGATAATTATATCCCCTCTCCTTAAGGGCCTTTTGAAGCCCGGATATTGACTTTTCAGATTTCTGAAGTTCATCAAGAATGATTTCTCGTGTAACAATATCGACCTGCACGCTTTGACCTGATAATTTTTCATTGTTTGCTTCCATTTTTTAAAGCCTCTCTTAATATTTCATCACATATTGCTTCCGAGGAACCAATAAATGAAACCGGAGAAAGGATTTCGTCCAATTCTTTTTCTCCAATATGATCTGTAATGCTCTGTTCAAGCAAAGCGTCCTTAAAAGTTTTGTGTATATCATAGGAGATCATAGAAGCCTTCCTTACAAGTTCATGAGAATCCTGCCGGTTTATCCCCCTAAGGGTAAGTTCACTTACGATCCTCTCCGATATTGAAAGTGGCGAGTTCATTAGATTTTGCAACATTCTCCTATCATCCACGTATAAGTTTGAGAAAATTTTCTCCATCTTCACAAGTATATGATCTATCAAAATACAGGAATAAGGAATAGTAAATCTTTCAAGAGCACTGTTCGTTAAATCCCTTTCATGCCATGTAATGGAACCTTCTATTTCTGGTGTTACCATGGCTCTTACCATTCTTGAAAGGCTGCAAACATTCTCGGAATCTATTGGATTTCTCTTGCTTGGCATGGATGAGGATCCTACCTGTTTAACCGGATTAAAATTTTCCATAACCTCTCCTATTTCAGGTCTTTGAAGATTTCTCACCTCGGTTGCAAATTTTTCAAGGGAGGCTGCCATACCACTTAGAAGATTTACAAACTCAACATATCGATCTCTGGAAACAATTTGACCCGTTGCAATTTCACTTCCAAGTCCCAATGATGACATTGCCCTTTTACTAACTTCAAGACCTTTTGTTCCCATGGATGCACCTGTTCCCACCGGTCCAAGTGCCTTTCCTACAAGAATTCTAGATTTAATCTCAAACGTCCTTTCAATATGTCTATTGACCTCGGCAAGATAAGTGGCCATTTTTAATCCAAAGGTAATCGGGCTTGCATGTTGTCCATGAGTTCTGCCAAGCATTGGGGTTTTCTTATATTTTAAAACAAGTTTTGCTAAAGAATTCCCGAGTTTCAAAAGGTCTTCATGTAAGTAAGGCATGAATTGCTTAATCTGCAAAGCCGTTGCAGTGTCATTTATGTCGTTTGAGGTAATGCCAAAATGAAAGTAGTCCATGCCTTCCACTTTTTCCGAAGCAGCCTTTATAAGGGCCATTATGTCATGTTTGACTTCATTTTCTATTTCTTTTACCCTCTTTGGATCTATACCCTCCTTAACAACTTCCTCTATTTTTTTTGAGGACCCTTTCGGAATAACATTCAATTCCTCCTGTGCCCTTGAAATGGCCAATTCTGCTTCCAGCATATATTTTATACGGTTTTCTTCACTGAAAATATCCTTGATAATTTTCCTTCCATAACGATATTCTATAGGTGATACAGACACGTCTCTCCATGTTTGAGAGCGTTAAAAAGTTTTTTTAATTGCAAGGGAAAACAGACTAAGGAAGTGTCCTCTCAGGATAACCACTCCCTATGACTTTATTTATTGCGGTGTCAATGACATTAATATTATAAATAAAGAAACTTGAAGCATGATTTAAAGATTTAAATTCGATTTCAAGCGATGTATTTAATAGTGTAAAATGGGCAAAATTAGAGTATAGATTTACATTCCTATATTGCAGATTGAAGCCACTTTCATTGAATTCCACTACATCTGAACGCAGTTGTACATCTGAATACCCATTCGGCCCCTGAATCTGAAGTTCAATATCATATAAATTCAGTGGGTTTGAAACACTTCTAAATGTAATGTTATAGTAATAGCCGGTGGGTTGTGATTCGTTTAGAATTATGAGGGAAACAGACGGCGGAGGAGGGGGTAAATTCTTTATGTATGATTCAGCTTCTATCGCCACCGTTGCTATGATAACAACTGTTATTGATATCATTAGTATCGTTCCAATAATTGAGGATACTGCACGGTCTTCACTATCCTTACGTATAATCAATTTATTATATGATCTCGCCAAATTCAATTAACATAGTTAATTGGTTTATATGTTTATTGATAGTATGAAAAAAATCCGTTTAGTTTTTAAATGAGGCCCTAATATGATTCACGTTAGGCTTAATACTTTTATAGATTGAATTCATGGTAAAACATGGTAGGAAACAAATACGAATTAACTTTGGGCAATCTACTGCGATCATCTGTTGAAAGGAACCCTGAACAGGAAATTGTATATTCTGATAAAAAAAGGTTCACTTATTCTGAGTTTCAGGATAGAGTTTTACGCTTGACAAAGGGATTGATTAACCTTGGTATCAAGAATGGGGAGAGAGTGGGGGTCATAGATTGGGATTCCTGGGTTTTTCTGGAAGCCTTTTATTCAGTTCCAATGGCAGGAGGTACACTTCACACTGTTAATATTAGATACCCTCCAGAATTGATCTATTATACCATGCAGCAGGCTCAGGATAAAATTGTTATTATCAGGGATGAATTTGTCCCCATAATTGAGAAATATCAGGAAATGTTCAGTTTTGTTAAACACTGGATTATTTACAGCGAAAGCGGTGAAATTTTAAAGAATACCCTTGAGAATGTACACAATTACAATGATATTATTTCCTCAGAATATAATGAACAAATTCCTGCTTTGTCGGAGGATCAGAGAGCAACACTATTCTACACCTCAGGTACAACAGGAATGCCGAAAGGAGTCTATTTCACGCACAGACAGATCGTTTTGCATGCAATGGTATTGGCCATGAATCTCGGTGATGAACCTGGAAATATAAAATCCAGTGATGTGTTCATGCCATTGGTACCAATGTTTCACGTTCATTCCTGGGGTATGCCGCAGTTAATACTACTAAAAGGAATGAAATATGTGTTGCCGGGTAAATACGATTTTGAAAAGATTCCTGAAATTATGAGCAAGGAAAAGGTAAGCGTTTCTGCAATGGTACCTTCTATTCTTACAATGATTCTTGCCAATCCTAAATCTAAGGAGTTAATCTCCCCGTTGAATTTAAGAACTATAATCGGTGGAGCCGCTCTTCCCAAAGGCCTTTATGATCGCGCAAAGGAATTGAATATCCTCTCAATGGCCGGTTATGGTATGTCAGAAACGGCGCCGGTTCTTACCCTAGCAACATATAACCATAAGGTTCTAGGTTTACCTGCAGAGGAAAGAGAGAAGTTTAACATAAGTACGGGTTTTGCAACTCCATTTGTTGAAATACGATTGAGAGGTAAAAACGGAGAGTTTGTCCCCCATGATGGAAAATCAATCGGAGAAATCGTAATCAGAGCTCCTTGGGCAACAGAGGGATATTACCAGGACGAAGAGAAGACAGCAAAGTTATGGAAAGACGGATGGTTAAACACAGGTGATCTTGCGGTAATGGATCCTTATGGTAGTCTGCACATAGTTGACAGGGAAAAGGATGCAGTTAAATCGGGCGGTGAATTTATCCCCACACTCATAATAGAGGATGTAATAAGCACATTTCCCGGTATAAGGGAAGTGGCAGTAGTTGCCAGACCGGACCCAAAATGGGAGGAAAGACCCGTGGCATTTATAACAGGTCTGAAGGAAATCCATACTGAAGAAATGCTTAATCATCTGAAGCAATATGTGGATTCGGGTAGAATCGCAAAATTCTGGATACCTGACGAGTTTATTGTCATCGACGACTTCCCGAGGACAAGTACAAATAAGGTGGATAAAAAGATCCTCAGGGAAAGATTCTCCAAATAAGTTATTGGTTTAATTTCTCCTCTATTTTAGGAATTACATTCTTTTTTCTAAATTTTACATGCCCGTTTATTCTGTGAAACAAAAATATAAGGAAAATTAATGCAGGTACTGCAGGAATCCACATCAACAATGGATATAGGAGATTGTTAGGTGAAGATTGAGTTTTTTCAAAATATATTTCAACAGACTCAAACATGGCTGCAACCGCAAGCTCAACTGCAACAAAGCCATATAAGAGGAGTGATTTAATTAACCGTTTCTTGAATATTTCTTTTCCTTCCCTTATCTTTATGAGTGAATATATTAGATAAATACTGATTGAAACTGCAACAGCATAAGAAGGCAATTCAAGCCAGGAATGTGGAAACAGCAAGAGTGAAATAAAAACAGCTATCCCTGAAACATTATATGAACCCCCCTCTAAAGATATAACTAATGCTGTTCCAGAACTTGAAGCAAGGAAAAAAAATGGACCGATTATGGGGATAACTTCTAAACTCGCGACTTTGAAATTGTTTAAAAAAATATCCTTAAACATTACCGGTATGGTCTGAGAAGTAATGGATGACTGTTCGGACTTGAATGAAGAAAGCAGTGATGGGTCTTTAAATGGGATAGAGGTAATAATTATGTAAATGATAAATTCCAGTAAAAGCGAAACAAGGAAATAATTGTGAATGTGTTTTTTATCAAGAGAAATAATCCCTTCTTCCATGGTACTTTATATTTTTTTAATATTTAATATTCACAATATTCGTGAGTTTGAAATTATAAAATTTAGAGAGGGAATTCTCCTTCTCCAAAATCCTTCTTCCAATCGTCCAGAAATCTTTTTAGCCCTTCGTCTGTCTTGGGGTGTGCTGTAAGCTTGGAAATGACATCAAACGGCATTGTTACAACATCAGCTCCCATGATTGCAGATCTGAGTACGTGAATGGGGTTCCTTATGGATGCTACCAGAATTTTAGTCTTAATATTATAGTTCACAAAAATGGTTTTGATCTCATCAATTATGGACATTCCATCTTCACCAATATCATCAAGTCGTCCCACAAACGGTGAAACGTATTCAGCTCCTGCTTTTGCAGCGAACATGGCCTGCAACGGATTAAAGATCAATGTGCAGTTTACAGGAATTCTTTTTTCTGTCAATGATTTTATTGTCCTTAGTCCGGGAAGCGTCATTGGTATCTTCACCACAGCATTATCAGCAAGTGCGCTGATTCGAAGAGCCTGTTTCAACATACCTTCATAATCTGTTGCAACTACTTCTATGCTAACCGGTCCCGGTGTTTCTTTGAGTATTTGTGACACAAGTTCCTTAAAACTAATTCCCTTGGCAAGTTCTTTTGCGGCCAATGATGGATTTGTTGTCACTCCATCAAGCAGACCCCAGTCTCTGACCTTCTTAATTTCATCTACATTTGCGGTATCTAAAAATATTTTCATTTCTTATCCTCCCTGAAACATTCCAATCCTAATTTAACTATGTCCTGTACACCCATATGGAAATAATCAAACAGTTCCCAAGATTTCCCAGATTTTCCAAAGGTATCCCTCATTCCCAATCTTTTGACGATTGCTGGATATTCCTCTGAAACAACCTCACAGACTCTGCTTCCAATGCCGTTATAAATAGAGTGCTCTTCAGCCGTAACAATTTTACCCGTCTCCTTGGCGGCCTTGATAATTGCGTCACGATCAATTGGCTTAACCGTTGAAAGATTAATCACCCTTACATCTATCCCATGCGTTCTCAATTCCTCTGCAGCTTGAAGGGCGAAAGATACCATTACTCCGTTGGCAAATATTGTCAAATCCTTACCGTCTCTAAACGTAACAGATTTTCCTTCCGTATATTTATAGTCCGGTTCATTAAGGACCGGAAACTTTTCCCTTGAGAGTCTTACATAATAAGGAGTGGTAGTATTTTCAGTAAGATACTCCAAAACGCTCTGGGTTTCTATTGAATCAACCGGCACTATTACTTTCATGTTAGGCAGACCCGACATTATACCTACATCTTCTACTATCTGGTGTGTAGCCCCATCCTCTCCAACCGTTATTCCCGCATGGGTAACAACAAATTTTACATTCACGTTGTTATAGCAAATAGATTGCCTGATTTGTTCGTATGTCCTCATAAGAAATACTGCAAAGGTAGATACAAATACCCGTTTACCACTAAGGGCCAGGCCAGCTGCAGACGAAACCATGGACTGTTCTGATATCCCCATATTGAAAAAACGATCGGGGAATTTCTTTCCAAAGGTTGCGGTTTTTGTGGATGAGGATAGATCAGCATCAAGAACCACAATATCATTGTATTTTTCACCTAGTTTTACTAAAGTTTCTCCGTATTTTTCCCTTAAACTCTCTGAGCTCATGCCGTCATCTCCTTTATGTCCTTCAATGCCTTCTCATATTCGCTCTGGTTTGCAGGAGGTGATCCGTGATACTTTGGATTATTCTCCATATATGAAACTCCCTTGCCTTTTACCGTATTTGCAATAATAAGGTTAGGCCCGTCTTTCTTATTCTTTGCTTTCTGTATTGTTTCAGAAATCTCATGAATGTTATGACCATTAATTTCAAAAACATTCCATCCAAAGGACCTTACCTTAGCTCCGATATCTCCCATGGGCATTATATCCTTGGTAAATCCATCTAATTGAACATTATTCTTGTCTAATATTACTATTAGGTTAGAAAGCGAATATTTGAATCCTGCCATGAATGATTCCCATACACTTCCTTCTTCGATTTCTCCGTCACCAATAATTGCATATACTGTATATTTTGCCTTATCTATCTTACCGGCAAGAGCCATCCCTACTGCTACACCTAGGCCTTGACCCAATGAACCCGTAGATGACTCTACACCTGGCACCCCCCGATGAACATGCCCCTCCAGTTTAGAATTAAGTTTCCGAAAGCCCATTAGTAGTTCCTTGGGAAAAAACCCCCTTAGTGAAAGTATGGAATATAATGCCGGGGAAGCATGACCTTTACTCATTATGAGTCGATCTCTGTTGGGGTCGTTTGGATTTGTCGGATCAATGTTCATTTCCCTAAAATACAGATCCGCTAAAATATCAATAATGCTTAGGGAACCTCCAGGATGTCCACTGTTTGCTGAATAGACCATCTCTATGATAAGTTTTCTTGCCTCTCTTGCTTTCTCAAATATCATGAGGTCGGCCTGCTCAGTCATTGAAAAACACCCTATATTTGCCTCTTAACCATATATTCATTTCCATAGGATATTTGAGTGTAAATTAAAACGTTTTGATAGATTTTAAGGAAAATGAATATTTTAATGATTTAAACTTTTCTGGAAATTTAGGAGATGTTATCGATATCTCCGCCAAATCCTTTACCGGGTCCAGGGTGTACATCAAACTTTGTTTTAACCCC
>JAJYDZ010000459.1 GCA_021790415.1 Thermoplasmata archaeon
TTATCGCAGGATACTACACATATAGAGAAACGTTCGACTTGGCGAAGCCGTCCAGCAGAAGGAAGTTTCTAAAATGGATATTTGATTATACAATGAAAAATGCTTCCGACAGACTTAAGACTGAAGGTTTTTACGATGGAATATTTGTAGTGAAGCAATTTTTTCAATTGTCGCTTATAGTACTTGCTCATAATCCAAATGCGGCGCTTTACAATGAATTGAAAAGGAACTTGTTGGACTTTTATACAAAATTAAAGAATGAACATAAACAGGATAAAATACTAGATTGCCTAGATATTATTTCAACAGAATTCGCAAAGATGGAAAAATGCGAGCAAGATAAAATCAGTTTTGACAATCTTCTCAATGTCTTATCTAAATCACTGGAACGTCTTGACTTTAGTTTGTCTGGCAGTTTAAAATGGCTGGGTATTTACGACCTATTTGTTTATTATTTACAAATTCCAGATGACTGGCAAACAGTGCGTGATGGATATTCATGGACTCTACATCAATTTATGGATTTTATTAGAAATACACCAGAAAGATACGCTTTGCACATATCATCTAAATTAATTATGAGAACTTTCTGGGTAACATTGATAATGCAAGTTGTGAAAAAAAAGAAGGGGGGTCATGTAAGCCAAAGTTTGCTTACCGACCTTGCAAAGGTAGTGAAGGGGAATGTTAATGATTTTTTGAAGAACGAAGTAACTTTAAAGCGCTGTGCTGATAATGCATTAGAGTTTGAAATCTCTGACCTAGTAGATGACGTTTTAGAGGTTCTATTTTTAGCTGAAGCAGATGGCTTCACCAGTGTATCCCGAGATATGAGAAAATTGTTTAATCAAGTCGCTAAAAGAAGAAAGATAGGTCATCTAGAGATTGCTTTGAAATGGTACGACTATCTTAAAACTCTGGATATTTCGTTCTTGGAGGATATATTGACATATGATAAATTTATTGATGAAACGAATGATGCTGTTTATACAACTATTTCTAAAATCTATGTAGAATTAGCCAAAGGAATTATTGACTCAGATAAGTGGCCTTTAGCTTTCCAAAAAGCCGAGGATTTAGCCTCAAAGTATCCAATCAAAGATGCAGTCATAACTGACACGGAGAATAACGTACCGGGAAATTTCGTTAAAAATCTTCTACTGTTGGACCTAAATACTTCTGCACAGATGTTTTATCAAATTGGCACTTTTTCTATGTTAAGCAAGTCGAACAGTACGCCATATTTATCGGATAGATTACCTCTATTAAAAGAATGCAGGACAAACTTGGAATTATTCTTGATGGGTGCAATGTGGAAAGACGCTTTGCAACATCTTATAATTATGGCCGATGTTCTCATTTGGATTATAAAAGATGACAGAGAGAAAATAAAACAGGTTCTTGTTGAGCATAAAATGGAAATGATTAGATTTCCAGTTATGAGAGGATTGCTGGAAACTTTTCTGAATACAAATTTACAGGGAACTCTTAGATATGAAACAGAGTTGACAAAATTTAGAAACTCGCTGCACAACTTGTTTGAAGATGCCTGCATCGATATCTTATCTCAAAAATACAAGGATGTTTTTTTAAAATTAATTGCAAATTCAGATGTGGTAATATTTCTAGAGGGTGAAATCGATGTTGCCGTTTTTGAGGAGATTTATGCTAAGTTAGGGTATAAGCACATTTTGAGATTCCTGAGTGTAGGCGGAATCAATAACTTCAGAACATTCGCAGAAACAAAGATGATAAAGGCATTGGGAGTACCTGCCTTTTTTGTAACAGATGGTGACGTGCTTAAGGGTCAAAAGGGGCTGAGAAGAAAAAACAAGATTATAAAAGACCTTCAGATCCAGGAAAAACATTTTATGTGGATACCAGAAGATCAAATTGAGGATTATATCCTCGAGCCTCATCTTATTGGTCTAGCTTTTCAAGAATACAACCTAGATGAAAAATTATTAAGCAATTTCATCAGAAATAACATACAAAAAACAAGTAAAGAGAAACTAGTCGGCATTTTTCACGAATTTATCTCCAGTAAATCCTATAATCCAGAAACAGCTCGAAGGATTGCTTCACAGTTTGATAAGGATAGCATTCCGATAGACCTTGTCAAAATCATTGAAAACATCTGCACCGAAGCAAGGTTAAAAGTTTAAAGTGACGTAATTCTATGAGTTTAGATTTAATATTAAAATTTATTCCTTTTAGAGTGTGTTCCCGGGTGAATTTGCCCCTGTCAATCTGTCTCCCAGGCCCTTGTTTATCATCTCAAGTACCAGGTCGTCCTCCTGCTTGCCATGCGGTCCCTTCTTCACATTATACTTGGATTCCCATCCCTGTGTCTGCTTGTCATAGAACTCGAACCTCATGTCCTGCCTGTCCTGGTTTACCTTGTCGATGTCGCAGGTTATGCCCCATATTATGGAATAATACTTGGGGTCCGGTGACCTTGATTCATTGAATGATTTTTCCATCATCCTCATGAATGCAAACATAGGGTAA
>JAJYDZ010000015.1 GCA_021790415.1 Thermoplasmata archaeon
CCCTCCTTCATAGCCCTTGTTGAATGGAAAGAATCTTGTTCGGGATGCTTCAAGCTTTGTTGTCATGTACACAAGTTCTTCATCCAGTGCAAAGTGAACAAGACATCTGCCAAATTTGAATAGTGGTTCGTGAACGTCACGCCCCTTGTACTGATCGATTGCATCCTTGACAGTATATCCTGAACCGCTCATTCTGTCCTTAAGTTCCTTTGTTATCACTGGAAGTCCGTTTATGAATATTGCAAGATCAATGGACTTGTTGTTCTTTTCACTGAAATATAGCTGTCGGATGACAGAGAATGTATTTGCCTGGTTCAGTTTCATGAGATTTTCATTCAATCCAGTTTCCGGTTTAGGGTAGAAAAGATCAAATGATACACCATAATCCTTTATTCCCTTTCTCAGCACATCAAGTGTTCCACGCTTTTCAATCTCTTCATGCACTCTCTTAAGGAACATTTCAGATACACGTTCATTGTGCTGCTGCTTGAGCTGATCCCATTTTTCAGGCTGAGTTGAAAGAATGAAGCCGATCAGCTTTTCCTTATCAATGCATAATGTCTTGTCGTAATTTGCAGAAATACGTCTCACATATAATTGTTCATCAACAAGGTAACTTTCTATATGCGATTCCATGCTCTTCTCAGAAAGGTCCATCTTAAGTCATTAAAATATATGTATATAAGATATAATATTATCTCACGTCTCTGTACTGCTTGAGTTTGTTGGTACAGCAAAACCTCTGACATCGATTTTGCCTGTTACAGCTTGGGTTATGAGGGAGGTTTTGTACTCGTGTAGGAGCTCGATCAATTTTTGCTGGCTCAGAATTAAAAAACCTATTTGCTTAATATTAGTAAGAACATACTTAGCGATATCAATTTGTTCTTGAATGGGAGGATATAGAGATAAAGTTGACCTTAGTTTTTCTAAAGTAAGATGCATGAAGGTTGCCTTGTTGCATATTGCATCTATATAACCAGATTCTTTTAAAAAACTTAACCAATATAGAAGGAAAAATATGTTGTTGCTATTCTTTGATCGAATCCTATTTAAAGAATTTTGAAATCCTATGAAACTTTCTGGTTCAAAATCCAACATGACACTTCTGCCAGCATCCCCACCCTCAACTACAAGTAAATCATACATGGCAAGCCTCAGTGATTTCTTTTCAAGTGGAGAAAAATACATGTATTTAACATCTTGAAAATCAATTCCACTTTTTTGTATGTTGGAAGCTCTCAAATAGGGCAGGTATTCATCGTGAGAGTCTGCTGCTAAGTTTTGCAACATCTTGCCTAAAGTAACTTCATACCCCTTATCTATTGTGGAAAGTCCCCAGTGTTTTGGTATCTCCCCAATCCACTCAACACCACTGTCCTTCATTGGCACATTTGGGTCAAGGCCCTTGGTGACAGCGTGGGTTATGATTGCCTGGCGTTTTTCCTTGAGAAGTTTGATCATTATTTGTATTTTTGAAATTAGGCAATCTATTTTTGAAGTTTGTTCTTCTAGAAATAATGAGATAGTCCTTTGTTCTGATATATCCGGTATACAAATGAACGTATCACTGAATGACTCCTGAGATAGACCGAATCGGGTAATTCCATTTGCTTCACTTTCATACTTCCCTCGGAATTTTTTGTCTGAATACAAATAAAATAAATAATTACTATCCAGAGAATGGCTATTCGGCCTTAACATTGCCAAGTGGTATCCACAGAGTAGACTGGGTAAAGTGCTTTTGACTAGTGCAGGGATAGCTATATCATCTGGCGTTTCGGAATCCTTTGTCACCAATATATCTCCGACTTCTAAATGAAATTTCTTAATTTCATTTAGGTTAGCGGTTGCTTCCATAAATTCCATCTCAGTTGTTATAAATTTATTTTTGTATACATCAGTATAATTGGCAAGAAGCACAGGCATTTCGCTATCAAAAGAGTGTTTGTCTACATTACTGAATTGAATCTTTGAAGCAAACTTTAACCTCTTTACACTCCAATGCTCTGGTATCTCCCCAATCCACTCAACACCGCTGTCCTTGTATGCTGGATATCTTGGATATTTCATTCTGTGACCTCTCTGAGAAGATCTATGATTTCATTCCCCAGTTTCTTCAGATCCGCATCAATTTCCTCAAGTGGTCTCGGTTGGACAAATTTATAGAAATACCTGTTGAAAGGAATCTCATATCCAACCTTTCCTATTCTTCCATCCTTGATATCCCTGATGCTTTCATTTATCCATGCATCAGGTGCGAATGGTTTTACTTCTCTGTTGAAATAAACATTAATATCTTCCTTTAGGGGAACATTTTCATAATCCCTCAGCTCTGTGTCCGCTTCCGGTTTCCCGTCAGGTCCGATCGATATGTCGGCATTCTCGTCACGGACTCCAAATATCTTTACAAGCGCCTTCTTCTGCGTTGCAGAAAGCTTTATTCCATTGCTGAGAAACAAAGATGATACGCTCTCATCAAAGCCACTTTTTGTCTTGAATTCCTTCCCTTTTATCTCTGACAATATGTTAATTATGGTATCCTGCACGGTCAATTGCAGATCAATAGTCTTCTGTTTCCCATTTCTTGTTTTCTCAAAGGCCTTATCTGAAGAAACTTTTAAGATTCCATCTTCGCTAATGACAAATTTCATTCTCAATGGCCTGTCTATGGTTATCTTCCTGTGGCCGAAATCCTCATTGTCGAATACCTTTACTCTTTCGCCATCCTTAGCGCTTAGGAACAGATTTTTGATCTCCTTTATCTGCTCGTTTGATATCTCTTTCCTCTTCTGGCCAAGGCTCTTTTTCATTTCCACGAACATATCCCTTGCGTCTATGAGTATGACCTTTCCTCTCCTGTCCTGTTCCTTTACACTTGATAAAATCCACAGATACGTGTTTATTCCTGTGTTATAGAAGAGCTGGTCAGGCATTGCTATTATGGCTTCAAGCCAGTCGTTTTCAATTATCCATCTTCTTATTTCTGATTCACCTGATCCAGCATCACCAGTGAATAGAGGGGATCCATTGAATACTATTGCAACTCTTGTTTTTGTACCAGTTTCTGGTGGATGCATTTTTGAAATCATGTGCTGCAGGAACAGGAACTGCCCATCATCAATTCTTGGGAGGCCTGCCCCGAATCTGCCAGAAAAACCTCTCTCATATTCCTCTTCAATGAATCCCTTATCTTGGTTCCAGTCCTTTCCAAATGGCGGATTGGAAAGAATATAGTCGAATGTCATGCTGGGGAAACCATCATGTGAGAAGCTAGATTCTGGTTTTATATTATCTGGATTCTCTCCCTTTATTATCATGTCTGATTTGCAGACAGCATATGTTTCGTCATTGATCTCCTGGCCGAAGAGTTCAATCTGTGCCTTGCTATTTATTTCTGCAGTGACATTATCCTTTGCAACAGTGAGCATTCCACCTGTTCCACAGGCAGGATCGTATACTGTAGTGATTATTCCAGGTTCCTCCAATCTCTCCCGATCCTTGGACATCAGAATTTCCACCATCACCCTGATTATTTCTCTTGGTGTGAAGTGTTCTCCTGCTTCTTCGTTGTTGGCCTCATTGAACTTTCTGATGAGCTCCTCGAAAATGTATCCCATATCGTGATTTGATATGACGGAAGGGCCAAGATCAATTTCTGAAAATTTCTGCACTACTTTGTAAAGGAGATCCTTCTCTGCCAGATAGTTGATGCGATCCCTGATCTTGAATCTCTCCATTACGTCCGTCAGGTTTGCTGAAAAACCATTGAGATAATCAAAGAAATTCTGCCTTATATTGGCTGGATCAGAGAGCAGCTTCACAAAATCATATTTTGAAATGTTGTAGAAATTGTGCCCAGAGGCTTTCATAAGAACTGCGGAAGGATCTTCAAGTTTCTCGAAATATTTCTGGTATGTTGCAAGCAGTTCATCCTTTGATAAGGATAAAACACAATCCAGTCGTCTTAGAACTGTGAACGGCAATATTACATCCGGATAGTCCTTCCTCTTGTAGACATCCCTCAATAGATCAGCAACGTTCCATATAAAATTTGTAACAGAATTAAAATTACCATTCATCAGCATTGTATAAAACTAGCTTTCTTATTGCTTTTGCTTTAATTTTTAGAAAATAGAATAGTGAGTTTATAATTTTCAGTGATCTAGGCTTATTGCAAAATGAATAAATCTTGAGCATCAGTTCTTCTCTAATTATTCACCATAGTGATTATACTTTCTGATGAAGTTATAAGATGACACGTTTTTAAAGCCCAAGACCTCGAAACTTCTACCGAATCCTAAGGAGGTTTTTTGGAAAAGTGCAATGGTGTTTTACGATTTCTATATTATAGATTTTCCAGGGACAAAGTGATTAGAGATAACCGGAACAAACTACTTTAAAACCCACCACCTGCTTAGAGTAATTACCCTTTTTTTAACAGTTGTTCAATTACGGAAAAGAGAATTGAAGAATGTAAAATAGTTATCCTAGTGGCCTTAAACCCTGTTTTTCTATGTTTTGCTCAATTTTTCTTATGATATCATCCTCGGATTCAAGAGGTTCTAGAGAAGGTTTCACTATCTGCTCGCTAACGTCCTTTGCAAATGATTGGAAGCCGTCTCTGTCCCTAGCCAAAAAGAAAATGCTCCCAATTGGAAGCTGAGCCACCCTTTTATCAATTACTTCAAATTTTCTCTTGACCGCACTTATGTCATAGACCTTTCTAGCGAATTTATCCAGATTGAACAGGCCAAGTTTGGACTTTATCTTTTCTTCGGCCCCCTGAGACTTCAAAGCTCCATTTATCATTCTCTTCAACAGATAATATGGTTTTGCTCTCGATGAGTAGAAACCAATGTAATCTTCAGCGTAGAATTGATCAGTCTCTTCTACTTCTGGACTGAGCAATATTTCGCTTACCGTCTTTCTTTGTCGACCGTCTATTTCAGTTCGAATCTTTGCTAATTGCTTGACCAGACCTATGGAGAGTGTTTTGCCTTTCTCGGTCCATAATATGTCAATAATACTATCTCTTTCATTTGGAGATGTGTCAATAAGTACGTCGGAATATAGCTTTCTCAGCGGACTCCATATATTGAATTCAACTTCAACTGCACATGGTTTTGGTGTCTTAATGTTTCCTTTAACAACTAATATGTTCGATAGAACCTGCGTCATAGCGCCTCTAAATGTTTGCTCTTCATCATGTGCATCATTAAATTGCCAGTTGTTAAGTAGTTTCCCTCCAAGAGATGGAGAGGTCTCATTTTTCCAAGACTCAATTTTAAGGATCTTAAATTCAAAAGTGTCAACCAAAGCTTGTATGATTTTTTCAGTGATGTCATAAGATATCTTATCCTCTCTCCTGCGCACACCTTCAGATAATGTAATCATTACTGGCATTTATTTCACTCCGAAGCTATTAAGATTGCTTCTCATATTAGCGAGATCCCTCTCGGTATAAACTAGAATGTATCCGTTATTATTAATCATCTGAAAACCATTTCCCTTGATTCTGAGCTTTTTAGTTTTTCGTTCAATTTCATACCTTTTCTTCTCTTTTCCAATGCCATTCTTTAAGAACAAAATAAATCTATTAGGGAATGGTGTTGAATTTGGAAGCATTTCAGATGTTATGAAATCCAGCCAGTGTCCAGCAAGGAAATTAATGCATTCTTCTAGTTGTTTGACAGCCATCTTGATATATGCCCTCTTACATTCAATAATAACAGATCCACTAGTTTCATAATACACAAAGCAATCAGCTCTGCTGGTGGTATTAGGAATGATCTTGGCTTGATCAAGGTCAACTGATGCAATGACCTTATCAACAAGAGGTATGGTACATTTACTACATTCTACCATATTTCACTACCGCTGCTAACATTTGAACAATATATAATCTTGCTGTTTTTATAAGTTGGGAGCTTTTGAAAAGCCAGATTGATAATCCCAGAAACATAGAATAAAGATCTACTCGGCAATCAAAATCTGTCAATCCAACCACCTACTTTTATTATTTTTCTTCTTACTTAGCTTAGCACTTCCATGGCCTTTATGATCAGTAAGCCTTTCACTGACCTCTCTCAACACATTGCCTTGTTGATCCACAATTTTCTCAGTATAAACATTATTGGCACGGTGGATTACTCTTGTCTTTTCGACGATTTTGCCTTCTTTGTTTTTGATTTTACCACTAACGACATCCATGTTAAACTTTCTTGAATTATGAGAGAAGGACTTTGCTCTTATACTGGTGTAAAGGTGCATTTCTTCTTGAACAAATACATTAATGGATCTCTGCTTTGAGCCACAATTTGGACACGGTACACCACTTTCAAAGGGCAAATTAGAACTTCCGCTAAGTTCTAACTGGCACTTCTTACACTTTACTATCGCACTAATATTTTCGCCCATTTCTACACCATACACATCGTTGTCGTAAAGCTAAATATAGCATATCGGAACAGTATCAATTTCCATTTCATATATTTTAATCGCAATAAAATAGTTAATCCCATATAAGGATGAATTCAGTTTTTATATTGTCTAGATCCAGACTTTTGACGAATACGTTTATATTATTATTTCACTTGTCAATTTACAAGAACCACCTAGGATGGTATCCTTGTTAAAATGTAAAGGTCAAATGATATGTATCTGTTCTCGGGAACTGAGGTCAAATCACTGGAAAATGCATTATCTAATTTTCCTTCCCCGACATTAAGGGGCTGGAATAATTGGAAAAATTATACCAGACTACTCCAGATGAATATTTCGAATATTGTAAATACATATTGCACTACTAATAGAAAAATTTACCAATTGAGTAGAGGTGTTGATTATGGACAATCAGAAGCAATGATATTGGGCTCGGCTGTGCATTCAGTCATTGAAAAAATATATGAAAAAGCAAAATTGAGGTTATTAAATCCTATAGATTTTCAAGAGTCGCTCGGAGGCTTAAAAGATGATAAATACTTAACTTACTTAATTTGGAATGGCGACAAGTTACAAGCATTGTTCGACCTATCATCAAATGAAGAAGAATATGAATCGAGACTTTCAGAAATTATCGAATTGATGAAAGAAATTGTAGATTTTGAAATCAAGAGACTTGAAGACCAAAAGCTATCTCGAGAGATCTTAATTTTAGATCTCGAAAAGTACGTAAATGGATTTCCACTTTCTATTGGAACTGGTAAAATTGACGTTGTTTTTAGGTATGAAGAATCAATTGGGGTGGGAGACCTGAAAACGGGTAAAATCTGGGGGGATAACCATGACTCAAAAATTCAAATTACAATTTATGCAATGTTATTAGAATCCGAGTTGAAGAGAAACGTAGATTGGGGAGCTGTCATTTTTCCATTTGATTACGTGAATGGCACAAGAACCTTGAGAAGAGAACCACTGAAAGTGATTTTTCCTATAACTACAGAACTCAGAGAAGAGGCATTAGAGAGATTAGATGAAATTGAAAAGTTGCTTTGTGATGGAGCAGCACCAAAACTATGTTATAGGTGCAGAACTCAAACAATATGCCAAATGGGGGGTACCTAGGTGAATAAATTACTAACAAATATTTTTAAATCACAAAACCTGAATAAGAATGGGGTGAAAATTGCTCTATTTAAAATTGTTGGCAACCTGGACGAAGAAAGGACTGAAAGGATAGGTTACTGGTTCAGCAGCCAATACCACATGCCATCAACAGCTTATTCATATCAAGGCCAAAAATGCTTAGCGATTGCAACAGATCAGATTCTTCCACCTGAAATAATTGACGAGAAAGACGAAGTGAAGCTTCAGTTGATTAAAAACCAACATTCGTTGTTGTTTGAAAATGAAAATGACAGATTAACAATTGAAAATCTAATGTATCGGTCTATTGAGGAGCATTTTAGAAAAACTAAGAAAAGTGAAATTTGGCTTCGCTATAGGATAAATAAAACATACTGTGAACAGGGGCATTTAAGCATAGATAAAAAATCCGGAGTTCAGCTGTTCCCGTGTTTCAATTTATATTCAGAATGCTTAAATGATACTTCGATTGCTATAGTAATTGATACATCTTCAACCCTTGTAGAGTCAAAAACACTACTTGAAGCTTACAGAAGTTTAAGTCGGGCTGAGTTCGCTTCAAGGTATGATGGAAAAAATGTCCTCTTAACTGATGAAAGATGTCAGAAAAGAACTAGGTATTTTGTGGGTGTAAAAGATGGCTATAATGTTGACTCCCTCATAGTTCATCCTTTTAGAGATGATACTACCAGAACATCTGTTAGAATCAAATTTATGAACTATAACGGTTTAACAAAAGTAGGTTTTGACCAGAATGAGCCTGTGGCAGAAATAAAGAATTTCAATGGGCAAGATGAGTCTGAGTATGTCCCTCTTAGTTGTATTCAGTATACTCCTGATTTAAATGAGTTAAAGGAAGACTATGATACGATTGACTTTTCCGATAACATTTATATATCTCCCAAGGAGAAATTCAATAGGATAGTTAACTACCTTGACTATTTTGATGGAATTGTTTTTGGAAAGTATAAAAATCAAATAAAACTCTACTTTGAAAAACATCCAGTAGAAGCTAACAATGTTTTAGATCCTCCAGACTTGCAATTTCGAAATGGGTCGATCCTGGAAAGTAAGAAATCTAAAGATTCTAATAGTTTGAAATTTCAGAAGCTAAATGCTCTGAAGAGGCATGGCTATTATAAATCACCAGAATTAACCGAATTATTTGTCCTTCACAGAAGTTCTTTTGACATTCAGCTAAGTGAGAGGTTTAGGCGAGATCTCATTGCAGGCTTACAAGAATATAATCTTCCCTTTTCAGAGGAAAACGTAAGTATTAAATCTCACATAGATTCAATAAATGATTTGGAAAAATTTATTCAAGGGTTAGACGAAGAAGTTACCATCGGGATTGTTCCAATTATAAATGATCGCTATCTTGAATATAAAAAAGTCAAAGAAGTTCTAAATAAAAATGATCTGCCATCCCAAGCCGTTAGAGAGGATTCATTACGGTCCTTTGATCCAAAGAAAGGGAAGTATAAAGGCTTGATACAAAATGTTGTCTCCGGAATTATAACGAAATGCGACGGAATACCTTGGATTCTATCTGATAAACTATCCTCTGATCTTATTATTGGGATTGATAGCGGCGGAGAAAAAAATAAGAGAGCGTGGGCAACTGCTTATGTTTTTGATGAGCATGGGAAGAAGATTCATGTTAGGAGTCCAAATTTTTATTCAAAGGAAGGAATCCCTAAAGAGGAATTTAAAAAGCTGATTTTAGACGCAGTACAGTATAGATATAAGTTGTCTGGAGAAGCAAAAGAAGCACAGATAAAAGGCATAACAATACATCGGGACGGTTTCTTAACTAAAACTGAAAGAGATGGTCTTGACTCTGCTATAACATTACTAAGAGCTGAAGGGAAACTGAGAGATGATTTCAATTGTGTTGCAGTTAATGTAAAGAAAGGATCTAACTTCAGGCTTTTCTCAGAAAATGAGGGAGTTGCGGAAAATCCTCCTATTGGCACATATTACATCTTGGATCAAAACCGAGCATTCTTATCTACGACGGGTTTTCCACTTTTAAAAAAGCCTACTTCAAAACCTCTCTTGTTAGAGTTAGTGAATATTATTGGTATGCAGGATATTACAGAGGCCATAAGGGACGTCTATTATTTAAGTGAATTGAATTGGGGGTCACCCACTTCCAACATTAAGCTTCCAATTACGATATATTACGCCGATAAAATGGTAGACTTTGCCGATTTCGATTCAAAGCCTACTTACCTCCCGGTATAGGTGCAAAATTATATGAAAGCGGATGAGTTAAAAATGACCTTTTTAGAGGGCTCTAAAAGAGGGCTTGAACTTCTTAAAGTAGATCTTAAAAATGCTTTAAATTGCAATGGGAACAAAGTTAACGTGGCGCTAATTGAGAAATACCTAGCAAAAATAGATCAAAAGGAAAAAATGTTTCTGACCCAGACAGAATCATCCATTAACATAAATGAAATAGACATTTCAGAACTTGAAACTGATATTACGTTACTTCTAGGAGACGTCGTGTTAAATAACAAAGATGAAGATAACCTATATTCAAATCTTAAAGAAATCTTTTATGATTGTGGTTATTATTTAGTTTTTTACCAGGCAAATATTTTAGAAACTCCAGAATATACTATTTTTCCAGAAGTGATTTTTGTTGGTTTGCCAACTCGGATTTTACATGATAGGAAGTATTTTCCACTAGTTCTTCACGAAGCGGGACATAAAATATTGAAGGATGCGAGTTTCGCTGATTTCAGAGCAGCAATTAAATCAAAAGTAGAAAGTCTTGAGGAAAAAGCATTTCATTCAAGTAATTTGGATAAAGTAAACCAAAGACTCTTGAATAGTGCTAGGTATTACGAAAGAGTAAGCGAGCCATGGCTCTCAGAGTTGACGTCGGATATTTTTGGAGCTTATATGACGGGATTAAACTATGTTGAAGCTTTTGTTCTTTATCAGCTAAACAAGAGATACTTTGAATCTATCGACGACCATCCGACTAATAAAGTTCGGTACATGTATTTGATTAGCTATTTGTCCAAAACTGAGCCATTTCTTAATTCATCTGCTGATTTTTCAAGCTTATTAAACTCAGACTATAAGGCCGATAAAAAATCAAAGCTGTTTACTGAACAACAATATCAAGAATTAATTTTAGGAGGTTTCGAACAGGAAATTCATAATAGAATTTGCTTGCAAGAAATCAAGAGTAAGATCAGAGACCTGGTCAAATCGAAGTTGAATTGAGATCTTCTATTATTTTTTGGGTTGAAAGTTTCTACTTTGATTTTTTCCTTTTTCTTTGATCATCAGTTATCTCTTTAATTTAATGGTGACTTTGTATGTTCCACTATACACCCGTTTGCGGCGTTCTGATATACATTTAACAGGTATGCCGGAGTTAGTCTAAATTATGAAATGTGGATTATAAGTAGCATGATCGACGAGATCTTATAGAGTGGATAAAACCAGCTAGTTATAGCATTTAATTCATTAATGGTTGATCTTGATTATTGCATAGTAAAAATTGACGATATCCAAACACTATTCTTTTACCATTATTAAAAAAAACACTTTCGGCATAAAGGAATGAATTAAACTTGAATTGTGAAATATATCTTACATTATTAGTGGGCCTGCCCGGATTTGGACCGGGGTCGCCAACTCCCGAAGCTGGTAGGATACCAAACTACCCCACAGACCCAGTTTACAGGCTATTTTTAGACTGGATATAATGTTTTCAATCTTCAATAAGCTTGATCTAACCGTTCTTCGAGGACAATAATTAATATTTCTTCGTCATAGGTAAAGCATGATCTATTTAGTGACTGTATCCAAAAAAGTAAAAGTTGAAGACCAACATATCAGAGTGGATCTGGCATGGGACCTTTTCCTTCCTGGATCCGAGGGTGATTTACCCGAAGAGAAGGTTCAGGACATTGATATGCTCAAGAACTGGCTATGGCGCCAACTTGGAAGGAAACTAGGTTATTTGAAGAAGGACAAAACCGTCCCTATCACCGTTTTGTTGCCTAAATTATCCAAGGCAGGACTTGATTTTGTTATCCGAACATGTTCTTTCTGGTCAGATGAGATCTACCTGTTACCTGAATCTAAAGGGACAGCGAGCAAGAACCTCTGGACTGCGCCTGTTGTCAATGTCTTTGACGTTCCTGGAAAGAGCGATTCATTATCGAAGCTCACATCATTGCACCATAGAGCATTGCATTCGCTGCTGTCACCAATACTTGGCTCTACAAAATCCAATATCAGAACGTATCTCATACCACCTGGAATGACATTTGCAAGGTATCACAGTCACACAGCCAGGGAGGAGTTCTACCTGGTTTTAGAGGGCAAAGGCAGCGTGAGAATAGGAGCACATAAGCTGGAAGTCAATAAGGGAGACCTTATTTCAAAACCGACAGGTCCGGATCTTGCTACACAATTCCTTGCAGATCTAGGCCAGGATCTGAGAATCCTGGATGTCGAGGTTTGGCCGGATCTGGACAAGAGATCGAAGGATCTCGTTCATTATCCGGACAATGGAGAGCTCGACCTTTTTGGCGAAGGCTGGAACATAATGATCCCTGATGAAGCCATCCATGGAGTTGAAGACAGTATGAAGAACTACGAGGTCGGTTATTTTAGGCACATTGACGGATCTTGGGAGCCTCGCGATGTTCCGGGCTTTCCAAAGAGGAAAAAGGAAAAAAATACCAGAAAAAAAGAGAAATAAGCCATCCTTGCACTTTACCATTCTTTTTTTTTACGAGTCTGCCTTTGCTTCTTAACAAGAGAATTGCCTGTTTCGCAGAACTCTTTAGATGTTTTTCATAAAGCATATGAACCTATCAC
>JAJYDZ010000016.1 GCA_021790415.1 Thermoplasmata archaeon
ATGGAGAGAAGTACCCCTGCTCTGTGCATTCTCGTTCCGAGGTCAAGGGTGTGCCATTCCCCTTTGGGGTACGAGGCATGAAAACACTCAGGGACATCAGGGATGAGATATACGCAAAGGCAAAGGAGAATCCGTAAGCCTTTGCGAAGAAGCACACCGGAAAGCCGTATGACCGAAAAGGTCACGTACGGTTTGATGTGGAAGGGTCTGGAGTAATCCAGACCTTTACCCTACCCTATAAACTTGCCAAGTTACTGAGACTGGGAGAGTTACCAGAAGTGCATCTCCCTTCTGAGTATTCGGATGATCTCAAGTCACTGGTGAGATACAGGAAAACCCGGGTGAGGAGGTTATCGTCTCACTCGAGAGCACCCTTCATCAAAAATATCTGAGTTATCCTTGCGTTTTTGAGATCAGCAGGTTGAAAGAGCGTTCCCTGGCAGTTTCGTATTCCTGAGCAGTATATCAGTGCCTCAGTAGACTCTTTGTCAATGGGCCAAGATCATGGATTCCTATTATTAGTGCAGCTGTCTTGCCCCTGTATGAATCCGATTTGTGTGAGGTCAAAGGAGCATATACCCCGAAGTAATTCCTGAACCATACTGTCATGGCTGATATATCCTGCAACGACAGTTCCCAGTCTGTAAGGATGAAGATGAAATATGAGGATATTCCTCTTCCCTGGCAGAGGGAGCATGAGTCCAGTGCATTCCTTATGGCAGTACGGATGCCTTCCTGGTATGACGACCCCGCTTCCCCGAATCCCACGTCCCCAACATTCCTTATCTTAAAGTGATCCACGAAGTGTGTATACTCAATTGGCAGGTTCGCGGGTCCCCTGAGGCCGGAAACGATCATCATCGCGACCATGGCAATGAATGCCTCCTCTTCTTGATTTCTTTCCTTCCTCGCGTAATTGTCTATGATGCTGGAATCTATGACTATTGTTCTCTTCATCACGTCCTGGAGGCGTCTCACGGATTCGTCAAACCTCCCCTTCCTAGAGAGGATGATGGGGATGGCATCGTCCCAGTTCCCCTTCCCGAATATTTCACCCATATCCCTTGAATAATTGAATATGTCATCAGCTTCCCCTATAACGAAAAGGAATGTAGGCTGACTAGATAGCCTGAACCTCTCGAAATCGGTCCAGTTGCTGTACCTCCCGTCGTAGATGGATATCTGCGTCTCCAATTTCCCCCTCATCTCTATGTGATAGAACCTTGTGGGGAAGAGGCCTGTCATGTCCATCCTCTTGAGCACTCCCTTCCCAAAGTCACCGAGTCCTGCCACGTTTATCTTCAGGGATACTTCTACGTACACCCGGAGGATGAACGGGTTAAGGCTCTCTTTGTCCATCCTGGAATCTGGTGGAACATAGAAGACTGGAAGCTTCTTCTCGTACTCATTAAGGAGATAATCGAACAGGGACTCCACCTGATTTGATTTTCACCCGAGTAATAAATTTGATGCCGATCTTATCGGGTGATATGATGCCAGAAAGAGTGAAGTTAAGCGACAGTTTTCTCCCGTTGTAGCACCATTCTTTCTCCTATCTGTACTGTATCTCCCTTTTGTGTAATGACACTAGATTCCTTTTCGTAGTCTGTATGTGAAAATTATTGAAGCCCTCCAACCATTAATTTTTGCCATAGGTGTGAAAGGTGTTTAATCTCCAAAGGTCTGAACTCATTGAATGTGTAACTTATATCGCTGTACTAGGCTTATTTAACCCAGTGCCAAGAATCAAAGAAAAGATGCAGAATTCCCTCCCATAACTTGAATCTCGTCGTCTATAAGGGTCATGTAACTGGAAAGCTGGATGCCTACGTCGATTATAACAAAAGCGTAGGCTCCTGCCCGGCCCACGCTTATCAATTCATAAGAATTTGGTCCGTTTGTATAGAAGTAAAAGAGGTTGAAGTGGTCGTAGGTAGCGTTTTGTAAGTATTGAGAAGCGTTGATCTCTGTAAGGTCTTGTTTCCAAATTTGGTTCTGCTGTTTATAGAAAGCCAATGAGGAGAGTGATGAAGAGAATTCAAGTGAACTAATACTCAGTTTTCCTGGTCCTGAGATAGCGCTTAAGAGTATTTCTTTAAATTCGGTTACATTCTTAGAGTTGTAATTGCCGGTGATGTTGCTGTAGGTGACTGTAAGCTGCCGTCCAGTGAGATTGAAGATTTGTGATTCGGAAACGACGCCCACGAAAAAAGTATTATCTGCAATATACACTGCAGCTTCGCTCTCACCGATCACCACAGCCAGCAATATTAAGATTGAAATGATCACAACCCTCCGCCTGGAAGATATGTTGGTTTTTCTCGGAGCTCTTTCAGTTAACTGTGAATTACTGGAAGTGTTGGATTCATCATTAGCTTTCTTTTCTCTATACCCCATTTTATTCTATCACTTTTAGTTGAGAAAAACAATTTGTCATATATTTGTTTTTTGCTGATTAAAGCAGTAGATAAGATTCCGTCTAGGACTTGGCTTATTCTTTCTCATGATTGGACTGAGTCTTTACTAACCTTAGGCTAACTCCTCTACGAACTTACATTAAACGAATGCCTAAGTTGAAAAAGTCGAGAAATGAGATTCCCATAAGACATCCTAGGAAAGGTACCAAAGAAAAGGATCAAAAATGTATAAAGCAAAATGGCCCGTTGCATTCCTTGAGTGCAGTTCATTCAAGCCAGTGTCGCGGTCGTTGTTTTTTCATTAGTATTTGATGTTGAATTTAATGCAACAAGAAGACTACCGGTGCTAATTGGCAAGTTAATTGACTGTATATAGAGACTAAGCGTTCCACCGCCTACTGGTGAACTTCCACTGTAGTACAGAAACTGAAATACCACGTAATTATAGCCGTCCCCACCTGCTACGATTTGATAACTAGATCCCTCACTGGGACTGAACGTTGCCGAAATGGAAGAAATCGTCGCATTAAGGTAAACGCCCGCCCAAGCTAAGTAAGCAGTTGAGACCTCAATCGTACCACTTTCCGTAATGTACACATATGAGTGACCATTAGCACCTCCAACCCACTCAGAAAAGTTACCCCAGTTATCAGTATATTGTACACCCAAAGCCGACGATACATTTGCTGAAAGGTCTACGTAACTATTGAGGCTAGGGCCACGTAAGGCCGGAGAGTCTCCGCTGAAGGAAGAAATCCCGTATGCAGGTACGACTGTCTCGATAATAAGAAATGCAATCACTGCGATAACCAGTATGCCAAAGCTTCTTTTTTTCTGACCCACGATATTTACCTCGATAGAGAGGATTACCAATAACCCTATAAATTTTCTGTAACTGGTCAGTCCCCTGTGCCTGATTATGGTCTTCTACCAAACATTATATCACGCTAAGTAAAAACTGCCATTCACACAGCCGTCCTTCGTTTATGTTGCTCCGGACATCCAACTGTCCTTCAGGATGTCCTTCATCAAGAAGGATTGGTTGGTAGGGCAGCCCCAAACAGCGGCTGCCTGCACGAGGGCCATCCGTCACAACTATCTCTTACAGCTATCTCTTAGAGGTTTGTCTTATAGCTTCTTCCTATATCTTTCTCTTACAGCTTCGTCCAATGGCTCATTCAAAGAGACCTCAAGGCGGTTCAAGGTCCGTCGGGACCAGAGTTGCAGTCCGTGCACTGGCGTTGGCGTGATGTTGGTTAGGTTGGGGTGGAATCATTCATAAAGGTAATCCCGACCAACCTGCCCTGCCACTGTCGCCGTCCTGTCCAATCCATCTTGTCCGGTCATGGGGAGGAGATGCGGTGTCATGTAAAATGGTGACTATTTTGGCTACTGAACATGCTAGCCAGATGTGCAAAAATGCCTTCATTTTACACGAGTCGGTTTCTTCAAAGGATGTTTTGGCTCTCGAAGACCTTCCTTGTCCTCTACTTCCTGTATCGTCACGTTCCATTGAATAGTTTTATCAATTGCTTCATCAAAAATGTTCGAGACACGACCTGGGATGCCAGCCTTGTGCAGTGACATCAAATCAGGTATCCTGTCATAGCCTGGATCTCGTCATCAATAAGGGTAGTGTTGCTTGAAAGTGGGATGTTTGCATCGTAAATTGTGAAGGCATAGGGCCCTGAATAGCCAACGGCAACGACGGTTGTGCCGGTGATTGTCTTCATCGACATGTTTTGAGAAAGGAGAAAGTAATTGAAGTTGTCATATGAACTATTCTGGAGGATATATGCTCTAGGTGCTGCGATAATGAAGAGTCGCACCGCCGAATGATATTGGCTATTGTAGAATGACAGGGATGAAGATGGAGAGGAGAATTCCAGTGAAGTAATTATAACGAAACCACCACCGATTGTTTCATTGAAGTATACCCATTCTCCTTTCGTTATATTCAGAAACTCTCTTCCAATGGTGGCATTGTCATAAGAGACGATTAGTTTCTGTTTCGCTAGGGTGTCAACAGATGAGGCAGTGACGATGGCTATATGGGTGGAGTGGTGACTTGTTACGTAGAATGCGCCTGCAACACCTGCTATCACCACGACAAGAACAACAACGACGACAACGGCCACAGATCTCCTTTTCCCGGGTTTCTTTCGTTGCCTTTGAATGTCGTTCTCTGTGGGATGTTCCGGATTTCTTGCCACACGAGAACGGTCCTCAGGGTAAACCTCCCGTCCCATCTATCAACACTCCTTAACTTGCCATTTAAAATTTATATAAATACCCTGCGATTGAAACTTCCCGCTGTCAATACGTGATGGTCCTTTATGCATTTGCCATTGCATATATGACCTCTAGAATGCTCTGAATGTTTTCTAATATAAGGAAGTGACTAATGGCAAAGCTCAAGTCCTTTTCTTCTACTTCAGTCATAACATCATCTCCATTCCAATCCATTTGCTCAAATCACCACCTCACAGGTCATTGGAAGGAACATGAATTTCTGCAGAAGGAAGGTCGGGACTTGCTAAGCCTTCTCCATAGGACAGACTGTCGTTTTCCCAAATGTTATGGCCAATAGGATTATTTTGGGTTTCAAACGTATTCCACGTAAAAAAATACCAATAGTACGCAGGTCCACCAACGGGTACACTATAGTTACTATCGGATAAAGGTAAACCGTGCCCGTAGTCGATTACCCCCAAATACAGATCAAGATGAGCCTCACTCAAACCATAAATCTGTCCAAAAGAGTTGGTGTAAACAGCAGATGCCTCCACGGTATTATTTAACCACGATTTGATAAAGACCGCATTTCCAGTTGAACTTTCATACCAATATATCGTGACGTTCTCCCATTCTTGAAATACTTCATTACCTTGGGCTACTACATATGTGTGATTAAAAGCGGTCCATATGTCGTAGCCACCATTTGGGGGCGGAGGGATTGGGTCAGAACCAGATTGATAGTATATTCTAGCTAAAGCAAAAGTTTGATAGTCAACTATGCTCATTGTAGAATTTACTTCGTTTATAACAGAAATATGGAAGACCCCCGTTGTCTGATTTAAGTAGTTTGTTATGTCATAATAGAACCCATTATTAGAGTTTAGAAGAAGGGTGGTAATGTTGTAGTTTGAAGATTGGTATTGAGAATAGATTAACTTATACTGATTACTGTAGCTCTGTGAAGAAGTGTTAAGAACAACAATTGAATGGCCATTAGAGGAATCGGCTATGGTCACAATTCCTTCCCCCGAAATCACGGTAATGTTGTTGGATATCTGAAATATCCCTGGATTATTTTCAAGGTATTCTATTGAACTTACGAGTATTACTGGGGGAGAAACAACAAATGCTTTGCTTTCAAGGTTACCATTCGTCTCAGGTCCTTGAGACCCGCTTGCGAATCCAACTGAAAAAAGAATCAGAAAGCTGACAACTAACACAATTAAAATCGCACCCGTTTTCTGATTTGTCAGGATTTGGTGCATAATATTACCTTCTTCAGTAAAGATTTCAAAATGGTATATAAATCTTTCCTGACTCAGTCACAGCAGCTTTTCCCCAAATTTATTTTCGCAATGCATACTTATTTGCTTTTAGTTATGTATTATTGTGTAACGGAGAAGATTATCCCTATGCGCGCGTGAATCCTGCATTCTAATTTTATAGTCGTCATCAACGTATAACGTCTTCAGGATCAAATGAAGGCGAATCTACAGAAATCAATTTAAGTCTTCCTTTCCCAACATTCTCAATCTGATGAATCGACCCTATGGGGATGTAGACTGCGGTTCCAGGTCTGACTTCAAAGTGTACACCATCAATGACGACTTTCCCTGTACCCTGAACTATGTAATATATTTCTTCAGTCTTCTTATGATAGTGACTAACCGAGCTCTTTCCTTCGTCGACAAAAATTGTTGCTATACTCAGGTGTGATGATCCAGAGACTTCTGAAGTGATCAAGTCTAAAGCTTCCCCGCAAACATCGGGTTCCCCTGTTATTTCACTTTCATTTACCACAATCGCTTTTGCCTTCATCTTTTACTCCCTCTTTTCGACTTTAGATGAAATATTCTTCGTTACCTATAATACTTTCTGAGAGATATGTCAAGACTACGTAACGAATATCTTTGAAGTGTCACTGAACGCCCCCTTCCCTCATTCAAGGCCATAACCTTAAAAAATATTTATATAAAATAAATATACTAAGCCAGCTCAAGAATGCGAAAAACAGGTGCCAAAATAAAGTGGCGTGAAATACAAATTAGGAGGTACCCGTTTGAGAATGGACAAACGTGTTTTTAAAGGTACTATCCCGATTTCTCTGACAGTTTTGGCGTTTGGCATTAATTTTTTCTTTAGAAATGTTCTAATATCAACGTTATTAGTATCAATTTCAGTTGGCTTCTACATCTACAGTCTGGATATAACGAAAAATATTTCTCACTTTAATAACAAATTTTTGGACTTGCTGACTGCGATTTATATTTCACAGGCCTTTTTTATCTCCAATGTTCTCATCAAAATATTTTTACTACCTTTTTTCACAATATCTAATTCTAGTGGCCTATTTGCCCTTTTTGAGATTAGCAATTTATTACGAATTCTGATAATAAGCATAATAATCCTCATCTGCTCATATGCTTACTATCTCGTGTACCGTAAAGAAGTGGCTAAATTTTATTCAAAAGTTGGAAATGAGTTTCACACTTTAAGCGAAAGAAGTAATCATACGAACCTTCAGTCCCACGACGAATTCGTAAACGCAGTGGGTTCATCAGTTTTTATTCTGGCCTTTGCAAATATGCCATTTATGTTGGCAGTTTTAGTTATTTTTCAAGTGATGAACATTTTATCCGTAATTATGGTCTTTGAATATAATAGAAATTCGCTACTGACAATCGGTGGAAAATTTCTGTCTTTACTTAACAAAATAAATCCAGACGAAATATTGAAAACTATGTCTCGGGTTGTTGGCGGGAGGAAGAAAGGAGTTGGGTATCTATCATCTGCATCAATTATTTCCTTAATATTGGCCTTCTATTCAAACACATTCAATACGGGGAGTGCACCGCTTGGGGAATATCTGACTTATTCTATGATTTTCGTTGCAGTATTCTTGATCTTGTATTATGCATATCAATACAGTAACGGATCCAAGCGATCAATATACCCCCTTTTATCTTCTTATATCCTCTTAACTATTACCTTAGTACTCTCTGCAGTGTATCCGCAAACATTTTTGTTGCAAGTAATAAAAATTTCTGGATCACTTACCTTTCCAACAGTAACAAAAGTGATCTCAATTATAAATCTTATATTCTATGAAATTTTTGGTGGCATTGAAATTTTATTCAGCTCAGTAGCCTTCATTACTGCGTCTCTCACAGAGAACGAAAAAACGCAGAGCGCCAAGCGGGTCTGGTACTGGAGTCTCCCTGTATTTATGTCATTTACCGTTATCATCGGTTTTGTTCTCTATCCCAGCATCTCTGAGGTCGGGCTAACGGCTATCTCGTTACCGTATACTCTTACGATGTTTGCCCTTCTAGGCTTAATTGGATGGGGGCTGTTAAGCCTTGGAATGAATTGGTCATCGTCCACAAGTGAATCGAAAGAAAAAAAATACAGGAAAATGAATATTTTAAAAAGAAAAATCTCTTATGCCAGAAACATGGGCCCTAAAAATGGGAAGAAAAGAACATAAAGGTGCTCGAAAGTTGATGAAAGCTGAGAGAACATTTGTAATTTCTGAAAATAAACCTATATGCGAATAGGCAGAGTGTATGAGTGAAAAGGTCGCGAGACCTTGGTGGGTACCAAAATTATCCTGAGAAGCATGAAAAAGATGATGGAGAACACAATCAACCGATACTGTAGATAGTATTCAGATCAGAGAAAATGACATATACCAACTAGCAATAAATGCAAGATGCTTCCAGTTCTAGATGACGGTCATCCCGATTTCTTTATCATCGTAGGATATCTTGTTTCACCAAAAAGAAGGACTAAATTAGATATAGAAACTCCGATTAAGAACCGGACTGAAACTGAAGCAAGGTATTTGCAGCTCTCGGGGGAAATTCTAAATCAGGGAACGAATTACATTGTTTTGCAACCAGGTGCTAATAAATGGAGCTCAGAACTCAGGATATACTTTATCAAGAATCAAAATATACCTATTGCACTTTCTAACCACGTAGTCCCAGCGAGATTCCAGAATGGGCTGTATAATGCGAGAGTAAATGATAATAATTTTATTTGGGACCTAATCCGTTATGGCTTTGAAGCTAGCGATAGACAGAACCCCCGTAGAATCCAATCACTAATTCCGCTTGCTAAGATACCGGATTATACCAAGGGCTATAATTTATAGACAATCTAGAAGATAACCATAGCCTCGTTGGCAAAGTTTCTCAATCATTTTGAAAAGACTAGGCTAATAAAAGGAGTCTTAACCTCTATTTTTATTTCGGCAAGTTCTATTGTCGTATAGGAAATATTTATTTTCGTATTATTACGTATGGCCTAGTCTTCAACAAGGATTTATATAATGGGGTCGATTTATTCAATATGCAAGAATTTGAAATCTTTGTAAATGAAAAATTATTCAAGACTATGTCCCCAAGCCTTACAGGAGATCAGATCAAAGCTCTGGCAAATGTGCCGTCCAACTATGAACTTTTTCTAATGCATGGCAATATGAGCGAGCCCATAGGACCTAGTCAAAGTATTGATATAAAAAATGGCGATCACTTCAGAGCAATACCACCCGGGACATTTGGAGATAACAATGCTACCGCCTCAGCTAGAAAAGGAAATTGAGTTGCTTAGGGAACGCTATACAGTAGACGTGACTGAGGAGGAATCAATAATTGATGTAGTGATACACAATTTCGAAACATCTGATTTATATAAAAATCCCAAAACAAATATTTTGCTTAGAATCCCGAGGGCATATCCTGATGCAGGGTTAGACATGTTTTGGACTGACGAAGATCTAATTTTGAAAGATGGAGGCATTCCAAATGGTGCCAATGTAGTCGAACAATATTTAGGAAAGAAATGGAGAAGGTTTTCGTGGCACCCGCAACCTGGAAACCCCAGCCGTTGGAATCCGAACGTTGATAATCTCATTTCTTATCTCCAATTTGTCAGTAAAAGATTCTCTCAGAGGTGAAGTTTCTGTCTTCTCTAATCATCTCAAAGGACGATTTTGAATTACTTCGATCCCTTCTTCTGACCGAAGACAATATAGAAAACGCAGTTTTTGGAATTTGCGGATTCTCGAAATTGGAAAAAGAAACTCGTATTTTGGTTAGGAAGTTATTTCCCGTCCCGCTCAATGAATATAGAATAAGAAACTATGACCAATTAGAGGTTTCTCCTAGTTTCATAAACAGAGTGATTGATGAAGCAGAGGGAAAGTTTGCAATCTTTGTAAGCCATAGCCATCCAAACTCAGAAAGCCCTAACTATTCTTTATCGGACGATGCAGGAGAGGCACGCCTGTTCAATGTTTTTTCTAGTCTCATACCACGTGTTCCTCACGTAAGCCTCCTTTTCGGAACCAAAGAAATAAGAGGTCGATACTGGGTCAATGGTAAATTCAGGCAGTTAAACCAAATCAAAGTGGTCGGCAGCGCTATAAAAAAAAATGAACTGCCAAACCTTAAAACTCAGAAGCGAAGAAAGTCAGTGAAAGCAATTTACGATCGTCAGGTCCTTGCTTTCGGTGATGAAGTTCAACAAGAAATTGGCAAATTGAAAGTGGGTATCGTTGGGCTAGGTGGAACAGGGAGCCTAGTCGCAGAAGAGTTAGTACGTTTGGGCGTAAGAAACCTCATCTTGGTGGACTTCGATAGGTTTGAAGATAGTAACATCACCAGAATGTATGGAACGGGCAAATCGAATCTGGGCAGAAGAGAATTAAAGACAAGCATAGTAGCGCGCCACCTAAAGTCCATAAGGAAGGGAATGACGGTTAAAGAGATAAGTAACTCTATTGTATCTGAAAACACACTTGTGAAGCTCGCCAATTCCGATGTTATTTTTTCTTGCACCGATAATGACTGGAGTCGTTCAGTACTTAATCGACTAGCTTACCAATATATGATACCTGTCATTGACGCGGGAATTAGAATAAAAGTAAATGATTTCAAGATCTCTGGTGTTGCGGGTCGTGTGTCTCTAATAGGACCAGGGCTGCCGTGTTTGTGGTGTTCCTACCACCTTGATTCTGATAGAATTCGGGTTGAATCAATGGAGCAAGGAGAAAGAAAGAAGCTTGAGAGAGAAGTATATATAGAAGGGCTCCCAGTAAGGTCTCCTGCTGTTATCTCTTTAAATTCGACTATCGCAAGCTTATCTGTCACGCTGCTTTTAAGTTTACTTTCAGATTTTTCCACGGTACCGAAAGAAGCACCCGAACAAATTTACGATGCCTTAGATGGCATTCTTTTCAAATCAAGACCAGTAGCAAAACAGGATTGTTCAATCTGTGGGTCTCGTGGCCTCAAGGGTCTTGGAAGTTCACAGGTCATTTCAGCTTACAGGTGATAGTGGCATGAGTTGTCCATATCATATTATAAAAGGTATCTTTTTTGACAGGGATGATGCAAGTGATCCGTCGAATGGTCCAAGCTATTCCTACCTAGAAACTGGAACAATGACACTAGAACTTGAAAATTCTCTTCCAGCTCCGATAGTGATTAAAAAGATCAACCTCTCCTTTGATGAAGGAAATTTTGAGGAAGTGGATTCAGGCAATATTGATCTTAAGGACTTTGACCGAAAGAGCTTCTATGAGACCTTACCCGAGAAAGGGATCGATAAATCCTGCCTTGTGAGGATAGAGCCGGGAAAAACTAGTCAACCGCTTAATGTTGATTTTAAGGTAAATATTTCGTTCAGGAAGGGATCCAATATTTGTAAAGTCAAGATCACCTATGCTATTATAGAAGAGGAAGGCCCGTCTCAGAACCAAAAGCGGGAATGTATTGATGAGGGGCGTAGATATAAATTTGTTCAGAATATTTCAATGAGAGATAAAACCTGCTTTTTATCTCATAAGATTAAGGAAGATACAGTTTTGGCTCTGCGTATTAAGGAAGTTCTCGAGAGAATTGGAATCAAGTCTTATTTAGCCGAAGAGAAGTTACCTCCCGGACGTGACGATCTCTGGGATGACCTTTTGGAAGGAATTGAAAAATGTGATGCCATGATTACGATATGGACCGGAAACGTTGAAAAAAACCGTAAGTCTAAAATGAATATTGGACGGGAAGTCCTTCACGCCTTTGGTAAAGATAAAGTGGTTTATCCTTTCCTAGCTCGTGGTATCCAGTCTAAAAGATTCGATAAACTCTTCCCACAAAACCGATACCAACACAGAAAATTTGATCCAAAGATGCCTTTCGAAGATATTTGCCAGCTTGTTAGTTCTATTCAGAAGGACATTGAAGATGGCAATATAAAATAGTAAAATTCTTGCAAAACGAGCCCACCCTGTACCAATTAGCCTATATATTATTTGTTATAATCGCTACAAATTTCTATCAAGTAACTACTAACTCATCTCAGATTAATTACCATTAAACTTCGTTTTGTCGTTTTATTTTCAATTCTGTCGTTTTATTCCTTATTTAACGACAAAGCCCCCTGCTACTCAGAA
>JAJYDZ010000017.1 GCA_021790415.1 Thermoplasmata archaeon
ATACTTATTGCCTCTGTAATAGTGTGGGTCATTTCAGCAAACGATCTGTTATTTCATTACAGTGGGCTAACAAATAATTCAATAACTTTTAATTACCTAGGAAACTGGAATTACTGGATTTTCACAATTTCCCTTGTCCTCGTCCTTATATTTGCATATTACACTTATGTATGGATCAAGGAAGACAAAAAATTCATTACCATGACATCTTCAGAAAGCAAACAAACTTTTGTAAAAAATTTGAAGAGTCTTGAAAAAATCGCACGAAAGCATGGCTCAAGATTTCAAAGCATGTTAAACGAAGCTAAAGAAAAATGGAAGGTCAGATAAGACCTTTGACAAATTCCGGAAGTTTGAAAGCCCCTTCCAATACATCAGCATTAAAATATTTTCCTTGTGTTAAATTATGAGAATAATTCTTGATCTCTGAATCTGAAGCCAGGGTAAAACTCCAGAATCCGCTAGGATAGGTTGGAATAAATGCGGTATAAACGCGAATGTTTTTGAAGACACTCTTCATCCCGGAAGTTGCCATGGAAAGCCCCTTTGGCTGATAGAATGGAGATCCGGACTGCGTAACCATAATCCCATCATCGGTCAACGCTCCCTTGACGTTGTTATAAAAATCAGCATTGAATAAGCCCTCTGCTGGACCTACTGGATCAGTAGAATCAACAACTATAAGGTCGAATGTTCCCTTGTTTTGTTTCATGAACTTGATTCCATCATCTATGAGTAGGGTAACTGATGGATTAGAAAATGAGGAATAAAGATCTGGAAAGAATTTCCTACTAACTTCAACAACTTGTCCATCTATTTCAACATTAACAATTTTTTTTAAGCCAAGTTTGAGGAATTCACCTGCTGCACCACCATCCCCTCCACCTATGATCAATACACTCTCAGGTTTCTTCTTCATCATATTGTAAGGGACTCTAGATATCATTTCATGATAAACAAATTCATCTTTTTCTGTTAGTTGAACGGTTCCATCTATTGAAAGGAGTTTTCCAAAATCATATGTATCAAAAACATCTATTCTCTGATAATCCGTCTTTAAAGATAGGAGTTGATCCTTAACTCTGAATGACAGCTGCAGATTGTCTGAATATCTTTCAGAAAACCAATTTTCAATTAATTTCATAAAAGGAGATTCATTTTATAGGTTAAGGTTTTTGGCTTTAAAACGAGATAGAACTCCAAGAGTTATACTGCAAAGTTAGACGAGTTATTAACAAGATAATGTTGGAATAGCAATACTTTCCACATTATTCTTCCAGTTACGAAAAATGTTCATAATATGAATATCGATTGTATAAGTTACCTTTGAAGGTTCGTTGTTTGCATAATTTAAAATGTAACGCCATAAGACCCTGCTTAACAGAAACGAATGGTTTACAATTTAAATTCAAATGATACAGATTCAAGTAGGGAATTTTTTCGGGAAAACTGTTATTAAATGATCACATATATCCCAACTAAATGAGCGAATTTGATGTTATTGTTGTAGGAGCAGGTCCGGCCGGAGCATCAGCCGCAATTAAGCTTGCAGGTTCAGGTTCCAGTGTCCTTTTGGTAGAACGTGGGGATCCTCCAGGTAGCAAGAATGTTTCAGGAGGAGTTCTCTGGGGAGATTCTCTTGGCTCTGTAGCACCGGATTGGGAAAAGTCAGCTCCAATGGAAAGGTATGTGGAGGCAAAAGGTGTTTCATTTCTCACAAGAGATTCTAAAATTTCAATCGACTTCCGATCTAAAAAATTACAGGAAAGAAGAAGCGGATATACCGTTTTAAGGACAAAACTTGATGGCTGGCTTTCAAAGAAAGCAAAGGATGCAGGTGCAATGGTCGCCTCAGGAATAACAGTGGACAAATTAGCTTTTAAGGATGAAAGAGTCATAGGAATCGAGCAGGATGGCGATATAATAACCTCTGATATTGTCATACTCGCTGAAGGTGCAAACCCAAGAGTGGCAATAAATTCAGGTATCAGGGATCGGCTTAAGGATAGAGATGTTGCGATAGGTGTAAAGGAGATTATTAAGCTACCGGAAAAGACAATTAACGAGAGATTCAATTTAACATCTTCAAAGATGGGTTTCGCATCTGAATATGTACTTGGATTCCTGGAAGGAGGAGTTAAAGCTGGAGGATTTATTTATACCAATAAGGAGAGCATATCACTGGGTCTCGTAATATCCATGAAAGAAATGAGGGAAAATAACAATACCAGATCTTTTGATCTTATTGAACAGTTCAAGGAACATCCATATATCGCCCCACTCATTGAAGGCGGTAGAGTGGATGAATACAGCGCTCACATGGTTCAGGAAGGTGGATTAAAATCGGTTCCTCAGCTATACGGAAATGGTTTTATGGTTGTGGGAGATGGTGCAGGTTTCTCCTTCAGCAACGGTATGGTTCTTCAGGGCATGAACTACGCCATTGCATCTGGAATAGCCGCAGCTGAAAGTGCAATCAAAGCAAAAATCAAATCAAATTTCACAAAGGATGGGTTATCTTCCTATGAAGAGAGACTAAAATCATCTTTTGTCCTTCAGGATTTAATGAATTTCAAGGGAATTGAAGAAGTTACCTGGAGTGATATGATACACAGGGGAATTCCAAACATGACTGAGGAATTATTCCTTTCTTTGTTCTCAGAAAATGGTCAACCAAAGGCACACATGATAAACTTGCTTATCCGGGCTATGGGTCACTCAGATGTACCAAGAAAAGACATGGTTATCAATATGTATAGAATGTTGAGGAGGATGTAAATGAAAATAGAAGACAGATTATCATTGTTGAATTATAAGACTGACAAATCTTACGAGCACATAACAATTAATCCAAGTATATGTGAAACTTGTCCGGACCACTTTTGCACATTTGCGTGTCCTGCTAAATGTTACAGCCTTATAGAAGAAAAGTTGAATTTCAAATATGAAGACTGCGTCGAATGCGGTACCTGCGACGTTGCGTGCTCTCACGGAAGCGTTGCTTGGAATAACACAAAGGGCGGTCATGGGGTCAAATACAAATACGGGTGATTTTTTGGTACTGGAAATAATTGTTATGATTAAACAGGTCCCTGACAGTCAGGAGGTAGTAATCGATCCGGTAACTTTCACATTAAATAGGGGCGCAGCAAGGAATGTCATAAACCCTGCAGACGAAAATGCAATAGAGGCAGCATTGAGAATTAAGGACAAAACTAATGCGCATGTTACAGTGATAACAATGGGTCCTCCCTTTGCAGAGTCTGCACTGATAGATTGTATGTCAAGAGGTGTTGATGACGCAGTTCTAGTAACAGACAGAGCATTCGCCGGTGCTGATACATATCCAACCGGCTTAACGCTGGCATCCACAATCAAGAAACTTGGAAAATATGATATCATATTTGCAGGGGAAGAGTCCACAGATTCAAGTACAGGACACGTGGGACCAGGAGTAGCTGAATTTCTTGGCACAGATCAAGCATCTTATACAAGTGAATCGTGGTACGAAGATGGATTTGTATATGCAAAGAGAGAGCTTGAAGACGGCACCGAGGTAGTTAAGATGAAACCTCCAACACTAATCACAGTCCTTACAAATGCCAACGATCCAAGGAGAGCAACCTTAAGAAAAAAAATAGATGCAATGAAGAAAGGAATTAAGACCATGACCCTTGCAGATCTTGGGATGCCTCCCGAATGGGTAGGGTTACGTGGCTCACCAACGGTAGTCAAATCCATGAGAACCATTGATGAAAAGAAAAGAGAAGGTAAGAAATTCAAGATTGAGGAGATACCAAAGCTCGTTGACGAACTCATAGAAAAGAAAATAATATCAATTTGAGGAGATAAAATGGTAGGTATAATTAATGCAGTTCCCCCTGAAAATCTAGATGAATACAAGAATGTATTTGTATTCATTGAATTGAGGAATGGCCAACTTTCGAGACCGGGTCTGGAAATGATCGGGGCAGGTATGAACATAGCAAGGAAGGCCAATGAAAAGCTTATTGGTGTGATGATTGGCGACGATATTTCAAAACTTGCCGAGGAAGCTGGTGCTTACGGATGCGACATAGTTCTAGGCGCAGAAGGCAAAGAATTGAAAGAATTTAAGACAATGCCTTATTCATATATTATTGGAGAATTTATTCAGGAGTTTAAGCCAAACATTCTTCTTATTCCTGCAACAAGGAACGGAAGGGATCTGGCGTCAAGGGTCGCTGTGAGGTCAAAGGCAGGCGTTACTGCAGACTGCACAGAACTTGACATCGACATGAACGGAAGGATTCTTTTGGCAAAGAGGCCAACCTATGGGGAAAGTACGCTTGCAGAAATTCTGTGCAAAAAGCACAGACCTCAGATGGCTACTGCAAGACCGGGTATATTCAAGATACCCGATAGGGAAGAGGGGAGAAAGTTTCAGAAAGATATAAGGAAAATGAAAGTCCCCGCGGAGATGATGGGTAAGGAGATCATAGAATTCATACCTAAAAAATCTCTCGATCTAACCGCGGCAAAAATTGTTGTCAGCGGCGGGCTCGGGCTTTCAAAACCACAGGGATTCCAAATTCTTGATGAACTTGCAAATCAACTGGGTGGTGTGGTAGGAGCCTCAAGACCCACGGTAGACCTTGGGTGGATCGAAAGAGATCATCAGGTAGGTCAAACGGGGCAGTCTGTTCGGCCGGATCTCTATATCGCAGCAGGAATATCCGGGAAAATCCAGCATATAATGGGCATGAAACTGAGCAAAAATGTCATTTCCATTAATACAGATCCAAATGCTGAGATAAATCAGTATTCTGATTATATCATAAACGATGATCTCTACAAGGCGATACCGGCATTAACCGAAGAAATAAAAAAGAGAAAAGAGGCAAAGAAAGCGGATTAAATTATCTGATCTATTTTCCTCTCATTGATTTCCTGCAATATTTTATTAACAAATTCCTGAATCTGAAGGGTAGTCTGCACATCTTTCCTGTTTCTTACCGTTACTGTTTTGTTGTTTACCTCGTTTTCTCCCACAACACATATATATGCTGGTCTTTTCGTTCTTATTAGTTTGATTTTCTTTCCAACAGTTTCAGGACTCTGGTCAAGGATGCAGTTGATCCCATTACTTTTAAGCGTGCTTTCAATTTCCTTAGAATATTCAGTATAAGCTTCACTTACCGGTATGAGATACACCTGAAGCGGTGAAAGCCATGTAGGGAGTTTTCCTGCATAACTTTCAAGCAAAATTACAATCAATCTTTCCAGCGAACCAAAGATTGCTCTATGTAACATAACCGGTGTTTCATGCTTGCTTTCGTTGTTTATATAATACAGATCAAAACTTCTTGGCATGTTGAAATCAAGTTGAAGGGTGGAAAGCTGCCAAGATCTTCCAAATGCATCCTTCACATGCACATCGATCTTTGGTCCATAGAAAGCTGCTTCTCCTTCAAATTCCTTGAAGGCTATATGTCTTGAAAGGAGAGCACTTCTCAATTGATCAGTGGCAGAATCCCAAACCGAAAAGTCTGGTTTGAGGTTATTTGAACTGCATTCCGGGCACTGCACTTCAGAAACATTTGCAGATTTTCTCACAGGCTCTATGATATGGCCACAATCACTGCATTTGTACTGTAACAGATAGCTCTCAGGATGATTTTTGTCCATCAGGCTGAGGTCAAATGACACAGGCCATCCTTTCAACATTATGTCCATGCTTCTGGTAATCATGTCCAGGGTTCTTCCGATTTCCTCCTCAATCTGATCCGGCCTTAGGAAAGCATGACCATCGTCTATGGTGAAGGTTCTCGGTCTGCTCAATCCTCCCACTTCTCCTGACTTTTCGTATCTGTATACAGTTCCGAATTCGCTGAGTTTTACAGGTAAATCACGATAGCTGTGTGAACTGTTCTCGTATATTGTAATATGTCCGGGACAATTCATCGGTTTAAGGGCATATTCATCACCATCTGCAATTTTAAAAAGAAACATATCGTCTTTGTACTTGGCATAATGACCCGATTGTTTCCACATGGTATCACGAAACAGATGAGGGGTGCAAACCTCCTGCCAGCCATTTTCACGGTTCATGCCTCTCATGAATTCAATGAGCTGATTTCTGATGAATGCACCATTTGCGGTATATAAGGGAAGGCCAGGTGCTCTCTCAGAGTTGAATACAAACAGATCCATTTCAGCCCCAATCTTCCGGTGGTCTCTCTTTGCAGCCTCTTCCCTGTTCTTTAGAAACAACTTTAATGATTTATCATCAGGAAATGCCGTTCCGTAAATCCTTACCATGCTTTCTAGGGTAACATCTCCTTTATAGTTGGTGCTTGCAATTGAAAGTAGTTTAAATGCCTTAATATATGATGTGTCAGGAACATGCGGTCCCTTGCAAAAATCAACATATTCACCCTGTTCATAGATCGTGGAGGAAGTACCATCCTTGACGTTATCTTGAATTTTATCTATTTTATATTTATTATGGCTGAAAAGTTTAAGTAATTGATTTTTAGGGAGCTCTTTTTTGGTTATTTTAAGTTTTTTTGAAACGAGTAAATTCATTCTTTCCTCTACAACTGATAAATCCTCCATGCCAATGGGTTTCATCCTAAAATCATAATAAAATCCATCAGATGTTGCAGGTCCAGCATTAGGTAAAGCATCCGGGTAAATCTCCGTAACAGCCTGTGCAAGCAGATGCGCAGCAGAGTGCCGTAGAATTTCCAATCCCTCTTCGCTTCCAATATGTATAAGAATGGCCTCTTTGTCGGAATTAAATGTATCTGTCAAGTCATGTAATGTACCGTCAATTTTTGCAGCAACATATTCTCTGCTTTTGACATATTCTAAAATATTGTGTCCAGCCTCTATTTTTATTGTTTTATCGTGTTTCTTATCAGCGTCCTGCATTCAACTCCAAAGAATAATTAAAGATATATACCTTGAGTTAAGTTAAACCGGAATTTGGGTATCGATATCTAAATTACAGATGTTTTTCAATAAATCGAAAACTCCCTTTAAGGCAAAACGTTTTTAATCATTGATATATAATTAGCCTGTTAATGATTATCAGGGAGTTGATTTAAAAGTGGAAGAACAAAGTGAAATTGTAAAAAACTTGGAAATGCTATGGAAAAAAAATTACCCGGCTGGAACAAGGAGGGAATTCAACATTCCTGAAAGGTCTGTATATTCTCTTCTGGAGGAATCAGCAAAAACATCTCCAAAGAACATTGCAATGGATTTCTACGGAAAGAAAACAACATATTCCGAGTTGAAAACCGCAGTGGACAGAGCTTCGGGCTATCTTGCAGAAATTGGAATTAAAACTTATGATAGAGTAGGATTAATGCTCCCCAATTCACCCCAGTTTGTAATTCTTTTCTTTGCAATAGTTAAATTAGGAGCAATAGTTGTTCAGGCAAATCCACTTTATACAACTTTTGAACTGAGAGATGAGTTCACCGATTCTACAACATCTACAGTAATAATCCTGGATGATTTCTATTCCAAGATAGAACCGCTCTATCCTTCAGTTATCAAGAAGATTATTGTGACTAAAATTCAGGACTATTTACCTGGAATGTTGGGCGCATTATACTCTCTTTCCAAGGGAAAAAATAAAGCAAAGATTCCAAAGGCGGACCACATAATTTACTTCGGACCAAAATCATCATCTGCAAAGACAGTAAACGAAGCAAAAATAGAACCGTTAACCATGCCAGCCTTAATCCAATATACGGGAGGAACCACGGGAACACCAAAGGGTGCTCTATTATCACATCAGAATCTCGTTGCAAACGTTTATCAGCTTTCAGAATGGCTGCCGGACAATATGAGGAAGAATCGTACATTCCTCTCAGCAATTCCATTTTTCCATGTATATGGAATGATGACGGCAATGCTTATGCCCTGCCATCTGAGTTCAAAGATGAAGATCGTTCCGGATCCTAGGGATACCAAAAATGTCCTGAAGACAATACAGAAGGAAAAAGCACTCATATTTCCAGGTATTCCTACGATGTACCACTCAATACTAAGATATAAAAAATCTGCAAAATATAACATAAAATCATTGGAACTTCTTTTGTCTGGCGCTGCCCCGCTTCCAATGGAGATACAGAAAGAATTTGAAGTCAGATCAGGAGCTTCTCTCCTTGAAGGGTATGGTTTGACAGAAGCATCGCCGGTGGTATGTGCAACACCGGTTGAAATTGAAAAAAGGAAGGCAGGATCAGTAGGTTTCCCTGTTCCTAACACAACTGTAAAGATAGTTGACGAGGAGACAGGTACAAAGGAATTACCAGGTGGTGAGATTGGTGAGATTATTGCAAAAGGACCTCAGGTTATGCTCGGCTATCTGAACAATGTTGAAGAAACAAAGGACACCATAAGAGACGGTTGGCTATTTACCGGCGATCTTGGAATGATCGATCAGGAAGGATATATACACATTGTCGACAGGAAGAAAGATCTCATCATCGCAGGCGGATATAATGTATATCCACGAGAAGTGGAGGAGGTGTTGTATCAGAATCCAAAGATCGAGGATGTTGCAGTGGTGGGCATCAAGGATGTTCACAGGGGTGAAACCGTTAAGGCTGTAATAGTCCTAAAGAAAGGGGAAACCCTTACAAACGAAGAAATCACGCAATTTTGTACGACACACATGGCAATATACAAAGTTCCTAGAGTTATTGAATTCAGGGAGAGCCTTCCGAGGAGTGTGGTTGGAAAAGTGCTCAAAAAGGAGTTGAGATAAAGTCTTATACATTTACACGAATGTTAGAAATAATACTCTCAAATTCCCTTGAATTTTCAATAACCTCAATCATTTTTTCTATATCTCTGAATACAGGTCTGTCTTCATGGAGATGTTCTATACTTTCTCGTATTTCCGATCGCAATGCCTCATTGAAGGAACAGGGAACTTCCTCAAGCAGATCAATAGCCTGTGCAGCCAGAACGTACTCTATTGCAATAATTTGCCTTAAATTTTTCACAAGTTCCATTAATTTAATTGCAGAATTGGTTCCCATGCTAACATGATCCTCCTGATTGGCGCATGTTGGGATCGTATCAATTGAGGATGGGACTGCAAGTGTCTTATTTCTGTTACAGAGTGCAGCTGCCGTGTACTGTGCTATCATATATCCTGAGTTTAATCCACTATCTTTAACAAGAAATGGAGGGAGGTCACTTAATTTTTCGTCTGTTATTCTTGCAAGACGTCTTTCAATCATGTTTCCAAGATCACAAAGTGCAATTGCCAGAAAATCACTTGCAAATGCAACAGGCTCACCATGAAAGTTTCCAGCAGAAATAAATTCGCTTTCGTTGACAAGGGGATTATCGGTCGCTGAGTTTAACTCAGTTTCCAATACTGATTTCACATATCTTATTGTATCTTCAACAGCTCCATAAACTTGCGGTATACACCTTAGACTGTACGCATCCTGAACTTTCTTACTCTCCGATTCCATGCATATTTTACTATCGCAGAGGATTTCTTTCATGATCTTTGCAATATCTACCTGTCCTGCATGATTTCTCGCTTCGATTGCCCAATCCTGAAATGCTTTTCGGGTTCCGCGGAGAGCCTCAAAACTCATGGAAGCAGAAGCTATGGAATTTTTTAGGAGATCAATGGCCTTTGATGTCTCAAGTGATAATATGCCGGTAATCGTTGCTGTACCATTAATGAAAGAAATACTCTCTTTTGATTTGAAGAGATATGGTTCGATGGACTTTTTTTTGAGGGCTTCTATGGTATCAAGTCTTTTTCCATCCATGAGGACAAAACCCTCTCCCATCAAGCACAATCCTATATGTGCAAGGGGTGCAAGATCCCCGCTTGCCCCAACCGAGCCGTATCTTGGAACATATGGAACAACATCAGCGTTTAAGAACTCAAGGATCTTTTCAATCAGTTCAATCGATACACCAGAATATCCTTTACATAGACTGTTTGCCCTTACGGCCATTATAGCTCTTACATGTTTATCATCCAGAGGTTCTCCTACACCTGCGGAATGGCTCCTTATGAGGTTTCTCTGTAATTCTTCTATCTTGTCCGGTTTTATCTTTACATTAAGCAAACTTCCAAATCCTGTGTTTACTCCATAAATATTGGCGCCAGAGGAGACTATCTTCATCAGTGAATCTCTAGATTTTCTGACCTTTTCCTTTGTTTCTTCGGATATTCCAACAGGTACATTCTTTTCAGCAATTAGGCGAAGTTTTTCAAGGTTCAGACTTGTGCCATCTAAATAGATCATCCATCTTGAAGATTCAAAAAGTGATTAAAGTTTTTGAATCCCTTTTGAAAAGAGGAAAAGATATTCACAAGATAGACAAACCATTAATTCTGTCTTATGAGTATCTCACGGTGCAGAAACTTCCCAATGTTCCCTATTCCTCGAGTTTGCTATCCACGTTTCAAGATCTGAGAAATAGGTTAATGTCTGTTTCCATTCAGTCAAAGAGTCTGAGGTCTTTTTCCAAAGGTCTAACCATTCAAGACTAAACATCTTGGGGACAAAAACTATTGCCTTATAGTTTTTCTCTTCAAGAATTTGAATCCTACTGTGAGTAATTATATTGGAATCTATGTAATTTGTGTTCATTTTGTTAACATATTCATTTTCTATAACGTCCTCAAAATAAATATTTTCAGTTTTGTTTTCAATATTTTGATCGCGTGAATAAGGGAAATATACTGCCTTCAAACTCTCAGATCCATAAGGGTTCTTTATTATTCTAATCCAGGTAGCTCCTTGAGGTTTAATCTCTTTTTTGAGTGTTTCAGGTGTAAGTATCCTGTCTATTTCTGCTACGTAAAGGTCTTTGTGAATGTTTGAGGCTTGAAGAGTTTTTAAATAACCCTTTGAATTCCCAAGATATTCTATCCCTATATGATCAGTTTTTGAACATATCTTGAGCATTAATGATGACACACTTTCAGTGTCAGTGCTATTAAATAAGAATTCCGCAGTATAGATACCTTTTCGAAGAGCGATCCCATTGGAAACCATTGATGGTATTGACATTATATTGTTGAATATTTCAGCCTCATTCTGATCCATCGCTCTGGGTATTATCCAATATCCTTTTTTTCTCTTTCCATTGTATTTTTTTATTAGGAGCTCAATTTCCGAGGGTATTTCCACATCATCAGCAATAAATGGATCCCCACTTGAGCGCTCCTTCCCAATATAGATACCTATTTGAATGGTAACATTGAGATCTTTGGTCATTTCCTCTACCTCTCTTCCAGAGCTGAAAGTTAGAATCAATTTTTTGTCAAGTTTATCTAAATGTGAAAATGACTCAAACATGTTAATGTTCGCAAGAACTACATAAACGCTTATAAAAGTTTACTCTGTATAGTGCTGCGAAATAAATTTGGCTAGTATTAATCTTCTTGGTAGAATGCAGGTGCCGGGATTTGGACCCGGGTTGAAAGCTTGGAGGGCTCTCGTGCTAGACCAGACTACACTACACCTGCTGGAAACCTCCATCGTGTTGACATATTTATTTTTGTCCATCAGGAGTTAAAGAAAACCTCTTGAGTGGATGTAAATGTCTTCCCGTTGCTTACCATTGTTATATGGAGATAATCTGTTATTCCTAAAGATTCCTGACTCAGATTAAAGTACAGATAACCATTATTAAAGTTAGAAGACAAAATAGAATAAGTTCCAGAATTTACCATTAGGGAAACATTGGCATCTGTTATTTTATAGACGTAGCTGAATGTGGCTCTTATGCTATAAGAGGCAGCATGGGGAGATATGGTCAAAATATACTGCCCATTGCTTGAAGCCATTCCTGTCCATGAATTTGAGTTGTCTTGTTGTAGTGATACATTTGGACTGCTTATGACATTGAGTGGCGGATTTAAAGCAATAATCCAGAACACTACCCATGTGAGAAGAAATGATGCGAAGAGAAAAAACTTTTGGCCGGTTCTCTTTGGGATATGGATT
>JAJYDZ010000018.1 GCA_021790415.1 Thermoplasmata archaeon
CGGACAGCTCGTTGGAATGCAATATCTGTGGGATTCCTGTGGAAAATGCAATTTCTGTCTGAGCGGCAATGAAAATATGTGCTCAAAGGCTTCCGTGACTGGTGAAACAGTCAACGGCGGATATTCCCAATACATCTTGGGCAATAATAATCATATCTACCTGTTGCCAGAGGGTATAGAACCATTGAAAGATGCCCCCATGATGGGTGCAGGTATTACAGCATTTCGCTCTGTGAAGAATCTTGGATCAATAGAAGGAAAAACCATAGCTGTTGTTGGAGCGGGCGGCATAGGAAAGATGGCAATCCAATTTTCAAAGATATACGGTGCCAATGTTATAGCCGTTTCAAGAAGTGAAATGAACAGGGATTTATCCCTTGATCTCGGTGCAGACGAGGCCTTTGACCCGGGTCCAAATTACGAATTCGCGGAAAAGATAAGGAGAACAGCAGATCATGTCATCGTATTTGCTCCATCTGATAATGCTGTAAATGCATCACTGAAGATATGCAAAAAGATGGGGTCTGTGGTATTAGGGGTCTATGCAACAATTAGAGACTTTCGCTTTACTGACGAGATAAAGGTGTCAGGAACCCTCATAGGAAGCATAGCTGATGCAAATGAGGCAATAGATCTTATTATCAAACATAAACTTAGGATAAATACCAAAGTCTTTCCCCTTACTTCAGCCAATGATGCTCTGTTGAAACTCAAACGCGGAGAAATACCGGGGAGAGCAGTATTGCAAATTTGACCAAAATTTGCAGGAAAAATTTATGAACGAAATTATATTTCTTATATAGTGACACAATGACCAAATTTGTTTTAATTTCAGATACTACCTTAAGCTATGAATACCGGAATTTTCCATTACTTGATTTTCTGCCGTGCGCTCCAGGGAAGGCTGTACCAGAAAATATTTATAAATTTCTCAGGGGACCCCCTCCCGCAGCAAAGCCAAATGGGGAAATCCTTTTTGCACCATATTCTTTGAGGAAGCTGGAAGCATCTCTTCTAACAAGGTTCAGAAAAGAAGATATTGCAGTTGCCCACGAAGATTACCTGCAGAATTTCATAAAGGACGATACTGAAATTATAGCAGTTTCCACCATGGATCCACTGGGTATTGGACCAACGACGATGTCGTATCATGCTCTTCTGGGCGGTTCTTTGGATGCATGGGTTAGAAGAGAATGGGACAGCCTCATGGTAAGAATTAATTCTGCCAGAGCCGGAAAAAAAGCGAAACTGATCGTTGGCGGACCAGGAGTGTGGGAATTTACAATTCTCCGCGATGAGATAGAGAAATATCATTTTGATTACATATTCCAGGGAGAATCTGACGACATTCTGCCGGATCTGTTCGAGCAGATCGTTGAGGATGATCTTGATCCTGCAATGTTCCAGCGCGGATATATGAGTTATGATGATAATTTCAGGAAGATAACCAAAAAGGATGATCTGTTCATAGCCAGAGGTTTTTCCAAAGCGGCATATCCCAGACTGGAAGAGATTCCAAAGATCGTGAATCCTTCGGTGAAGGGAATGGTTGAAGTCTTGATTGGGTGCGGAATAGGTTGTGACTTTTGTGAGGTGACACTCAGACCGCTCAGATACCAGCCAACAGAATACGTAATGGATGAAGTGAGAGTGAATGCTCAGGCAGGGTTCCCAAATGCATGGCTTCACTCAGATGAGATTTTTGCTTACAAACATGGGAATATGTATGTTCCCAATGAAGATGCACTTCAGGATCTTTTCTCCGGAGTAATGTCCATAAAGGGTGTGAAAAGTTCCAATCCTACGCATGGAAGAATATCAATTCCCGCAGGTTATCCTGAGATGATTGAAAAACTTTCAAAGACATTAAAGGCTGGCCCGAGAAACTGGATCGGACTTCAGACTGGTGTTGAAACGGGAAGCGATGAACTGGCCAAGAAACATATGCCAAATAAGACATTACCCTTAAAAATAGGACCAGACGGAAGCTGGCAGGAAATTATCTGGCAGGGGGTAAATGTAGAAACCAGAAATTACTGGCGTCCGGCATTCACTATTCAGGTCGGTCAGAATGGTGAAACTGTGGAAGATAACTGGGATACAGTTGCAATGATAAACAGGCTAAGCAACTCCTTCTCTGGGGATAGACCATTTGAATTTACCATTACACCCTTAATAAACGTGCCTTTGGGTAGAATAAAGTCAAAGACATTAAACAGAGATATGCTCACAACCGATATGATGGCCGTATTCTATGCCTCATACAGACATCTGGCAAAGATGGCTGCCAGAGATGGATTCAGAGACACAACGGGAAACGTGATTGCAAGATTGGGTACCGGATCGGTAATATCCTTCGGCGGTTATATGATGATGAAATTCATAGAGAAGAGGGCAAGAAAGATGGGTGTGGACATAGACCGTGTTAAGCACTATGGTCTGAACTCATCAAGGGAAATAACCTCGTTTTCTGCGCTATCAAGGGCATGAATCAGAACATAATAAGAAACAGGAAGCCCCTTGAAAGTTCATTTGTGCCAGATGAGATTCTCCACCGCAATGATGAAGTTGAAAAGATCGAAAGATCCGTAATTCTCCCTTTAAAAATGGGATCATCAACAAACCTTTTAATTCATGGTGATTCCGGAACTGGGAAAACCGTCACCATGAAATACGTAGTTTCAAAGCATCCGGAAATGAGTATATTTTATGAGAATGCTATTTCCAGCGGTAATTTCAAAAATATTCTAATATCAGTTTTGAGAAGCATGGGCAAGGTCATGCCTGATCGTGGAACCAGCTATTCACAAATATTCAGGAGCATGGCCCTTTCCACTTCCGGAACAGGCATTTTGATAATAGTGGACGAATGCGCCAATGCAATCAGAATGGATCCTAATGGTTTATACAATATGCTCCGTGCAGGAGAGCTCTATGGGGTTACCCTTGGAGTAATACTTGTTTCGGTTGATGACCCACTAATATATATGAGTGAAAGAGAGAGAAAGACCCTTGGTCTTTTTTCGGGAATGAAGTTCTCAAAATATTCCGAGGATGAACTTCATTCAATATTGATGCAGAGAGCTTCTCTTTCCCTTCAGGAAGGTACATATTCAGATGAGACCGTCAGATACATAGCTGAGATATCTTCCTCATTCGGCAGCGCAAGGGTAGCCATAGAATTGCTTCAAAAGGCTGCTTACAGTTCCGAATACCGGGGAGGCAGTGAAATTTCAGGAGAGGATATCAGGGCAGCCAAATCCATGATAAATCCATACCTGACTGAAAGCAAGCTTTCTGAGCTGGAAAGCGACGAACTTGTGGTTCTTCTTGCCGTATGCCAGGCTCTTGAAAATTCAAGCAGCACGGATACTGCTGAGGTTTACGAAATATCCACATCACTCTTCGAACTTTATGGTCGCGAGGCCATGGATCTTCCCTTCATATATCGGACCACAAAAAAATTGCAAACCCTTGGGATCATTGAAGGCAGGATAACAGGAAAGGGCGATCGGAAAGGCGTTGAAAAGAGACTTACACTGAGCGATGTGCCTGTTGCCATACTTGCAGACAAGATCAGGCTGATTCTTGACAGACTTTAGTGCAAATTATTCAAGCCAGTTTTCAAGCGTGATTATGTTGTTTGCCCTTGCATATGATATAAGATACTGAAAAGGCTCGAATGCCCGGTGTATATATTTTTCATAGAAATGATAATCGGGAATATCATCAGGGTTTTCTCCTATTATGTGTCTCTTCCCGTCCTTTACAATGACTTCCATTCTCTGCCCGGGGTTTTCATCCATACCAGATAGGCGCATGGATCTGATTGCGGCTTTCTGAAGGTTTTCCACTTTATAGTTTTCAAGCCTTCTTGTTGTTTTTAGATTTATGATAAAATCCTCCTTCTCCATCTTCCTTAGTTTTGAAATATATCTGTTCCGGATATGGTAAAGCTTCTCTGAGGCTTCACCTATTTCATGTATGGTTTTGCAATGAGAAAGTATGCCAAGCAATTCTCTCTGCATTTTTCTTGATATATCCGGAACATCACTTCTTCTCAGATCTATGCCCCTTACCTTCATATCTGAATTTATCTTCCTCCCGAAATATCTGTTCAGGGAACCGAGACCTGATCTTGCGGGCGGAACAAAGAGCCAATCATAGTGGGAATCGAGAACTATATTTATCATGGTTTCCTCTTTTATTCTCCTTATTGCATTGGTGATGTTTCCATTGCCCTTTATCCAAAGAGAATCAACTATTCCATGTATTATGGTAAATCCTTCCTCCTCACATATTCTCATTGCCCTTGAAAGGGCCCATCTGCCTATGGATGTTATGGCCTCGTGGAGCTCGATTCTACCAAATCTGGCGTTCTTGTATCCGGTATATCCAAATGAGGTTACCAGAAGCCATTTCAGGGCAGTATCTCTGTTTGAATACACCTTTCCCATGGGCTTTATGGTTTTGTATATGAGTCGCTCCTTAAGCAGCGGTTCTATGGCACTTGAAAGAAAACCTCTGTCAAGTTGCACATAATATGGGTTATCACCGGGAAGCTTCATTCTTCCATGTCCAGGCGATGCGGTTACCGTTTCCGGTGAGAGATTGTAATTAACAATTATAGTAGGATACATGGATGAGAAGTCAATTTCGTATATGTTTTCATATATTCCCGGATCAGGCTGCAGCACAAACCCTCCCTTGTCTGTTGCAAAAAGTGTTTCAATAGTTTTTTCCTTTTCATGATCGTCTTTGAAAGCCGTAACAAGTATGCCCGATGAAATGGCATTATATATCTCCATTGACGAAACGGCTGTACCGGGAGTGACATTTGATGCCGTTTCAGGATTCAGCGATGATATTTTCGATATTTCATAAATTCCATCCATGCCGCTTTCAGAATAAATCATTGACGATTGACTTATGCAGATTTTACCATTTATTCTCACCCGATCAGGGGTATAATGCACCTGTCCATATGATTCATAAGTGCCGCCAGTATCCTTTCTTATCCCGGGGAGTTTATATCCCGCATTTTCCATCCTCAGCAGAAATCTGTAAAAAGTGCCAAGATGATTATCATATACAATTACTGTTGAATCATCTATGGCAGAACTTATGCGTTCCATTGCATTCCTGGGATTCCTTTCTACCGATCCGTTTATTATGGCTCCGGAAAATTCTCCGGATTTTTCCTCTCTTATGGTTATTTGAGCTGTTGGTATATCCGGATCCATATCGTACAGGGAATCTTTTTGAAAAAATTTGAGTTTATTCTGTGCCATGAATCTTAGAACCGGATCTATGGCGGCATTGAACACGGAAAATTTCCTTCCATATCCACAATATTGAACGATCCTTATGATTTCCCTCTCCATTGACGGTCTCACTGTTACATTGATCCCTTTCATGTTTCCAAATATGTCCCGTGCTTCAACCCATGCATAGTCGATCCAATGAGATGCGTCAAACTGCCTCGACAGGAATTCCAGATCGTATTTGTCTCCGGAAATGAATATATTGGAATAATTCCGGTACATTGTTTTTTCAATCTTCCCCCCAATGAGTTTCCATAGAGTTATTCTGTCTGTTCCTGTGGCATTGATGATCATTTTATCCTCTGTCAAGCAGCTTTATTATCTCCATGAGTATGGAAATGACAAACCTGAGTTCTGCTTCAATATCTCCTGCAGATAGTTCTCCGGAATGTTTCCTGCCCATGATCATCAACTCTTCGAGCACCTGCAGATCTTCCTTTCTCATGGAATCCTTTGAAGAGGCGATCCTTGAACATAGTGCCTCTACAGCCTGCCTTGAAGTGGTTGTCGATCTTCCCATATATGACCCTCCTCTGTTGTTATACCTGCCATGGCCAGCTCGGCTGACTTCATGAAATATTTTAGCTTGCCTGCCTTTCCAATTACATTAAAAATTATGCGTGAACCCTGAATTGATGACTTTATCCTGAGCGATTCAAGTATGGTTTCTATCATTACAAGATCCCATTCATCTGACACCCTTGAAAATATGAATAACACCGCCTTTTCTATGTATTGTTCCCTGAGTATGCGAACGAGCTGGTAAGAAGTTAATACACGTTGAATGAACACCTCCCTGCCCTGAAGCATTTTCAGGTGCTGTCCTGTTAAAATTATCCCGTCTGAGATAAGAATGTTGATCTTCCCTTCATCGCCAATATAATCCATGCTTCTTCTGAAGGAAGTCCATGTAAAGTTTTCCGTAACCCATATGCGAAGATATCCTCTTTTCACCAGATTGAAATCTCTTCTGAATCAATACGTTTATTCATGAGAAAAAAAATGAGTAAATAGTCCATAATAGCGGTTTTCCGAATAAAATTCAACCTTATGACCGGTGAAAAGAACAATCCTCAACTATGTCAGACCATGTTTTGTAAACAAACGTCGTTATGACAATATACAAAAACCTTATCCCGGTGGATTGGTTTCTTCAGAATGCATTCATACGCTCAAGGGGAGAAGTTAGACAGTTTTACTTCAATTCGCCCATAAAAATTCAAAGGTACGTTTATTATTTCAGGAGAATTCCATTTTAATGATTGAAATAGTATACTATATATACTCCTATGACAATTGCTACAAATGACTGACCTTAGTCCGACGATAATACTAGCCCTTACCTTCGTAGTTGGGCTCCTTTTAGGTCTTGCCATAAAGAAGGGGGTTGTAGCCCTTATTCTGGGACTAGTTGCAATATTTCTGGCATCATATATTGGATTTTCTCTGGCTCCAAATTATTCAGTTCAGGATATTCTCAATAAAATAGGAAGCCATACAAGTATTGTTGTAGATGAAGTTCAGAAGCTCATAAGCATAGGCTATGACGCATCGTTGACTATTACCATTGTTCTATTCGCCCTAGGCTTATTAATAGGCCTATGGAAAGGATGATTCTGCACATCAAATGGCATCCATGATTTTAAAGCATAAAGGTTTGCCTCCCTATGATGATTCCGTGGAAACGCCAAGGCTGTGAAGATCTTTGAAGAAGTCAGCATAGCTTTTATTAACGTTTTCTGTGTTGCAGAGACTGGTATCTGATCCGGAAATAACTATTGCTACGGCTGCAGCCATTATCATCCTGTGATCTCTGAAATCTACTAATAATGGATGTTTAATTTCTTTCCCCTTTTTTATGATCAAAGTTGTGCCATCTTTTATTACGGATGCACCGAACTCCTCTGCCAGTTTTATAATGGATGAGGCCCGATCACTTTCTTTGAATGACAACCTGCCAATATTCCTAATTATTATTCCATTCTCTGAGAATATGCCTATGACTGACATTATGGGGGCAAGATCAGGGTTTTGATCTGCATCCAGTTCAATGGAATCGAGACGTGATTGCCGACATTCAATTTCCAGACCTGCATTATCTGTGTAGAATGTTTTCACATATGGTTTCAGGATGTTGAGTATGGCCGAATCAGGTTGGAGTGAATTTGCAGAGAGCCCTGATAACCGAATTCCTTCCTTTGAAGAGAGCAGCCCAAGTATTATAAAATATGCTGCTGAGGAGTAATCTGCTTCAACCATCACTTCAATTTGCCCCTTATGGGGTGAACCGGAAACTGAAATGATTTGCTTCTCTCTCTTAACTGTAAAACCAAAATCTGTTAAACACTTTTCAGTGATGTCAATATAGCCAGTGGATGTCTTTTTTCCTTCGATGATTATTTTTCCTTTGAAAAATCCTCCGGCGGAAAGTAACATTAGGGAGCTTACGAATTGAGAACTCAATTCTCCATTGATCTTTACGTCTTTGGATTGAATGCCAGATGAGTCTATCTCTATCTCATCCTTAGAGATCCTGTTTATTTTTACACCTGCTGCAGAGAGAGCAGCTTCTAGTGGTCCGTTTGGCCTTACCGAAAGTGATTCTGCAAGCTTATATCGAGTTCTACACCTCATTCCAGATATGAAACCCATTGATAAGCGGTAAGAAGTGGCTGATTCTCCAACATAGATTTTTTCGGGGCATTTGAATTTTCCAGTTATCAATACTTCATGATCTTTATAATCAACCGTAAAGTTTGAATCTCTTCCTATACCCATTGCCACCATTTCGTCTTCGGAACCTGAAACGTGAATGATCTTTGTTTTACCCTCTCTGGCCATTGCCAGAAGAATGTACCGTTGTGTGAAACTCTTGCTTGATGGCGGCCTTATAGTTCCAGTTAAACGGTGTGCTTTCAATTTAACTTTCATATATTTCCTCCGTTTTTGCTGGTTTATTTGTTAAGTGACTTCTTATTGGAGAAAGATTAAGCTGTTTTAATTTCTCATAGGCCTTCGATGCCTCATCTTCTTTGTTAAATACAGCAAATATTGCTGGACCTTTCCCACTCTGCCCAAATATCAGAGGGTGGGTATCTTCAACGGAACCCAGAAGATGAGGATCTCTTCCTAAAATATCCATGAATATGTCACCATTGGCTTTCATGGCATCTAGGAATTTTCCATTGATTACCATTTCCTCAACGCCGTTAAATGCCTTCAGGTACTTGGAAAAGTCAATCTTACCCATGTCAAAAGAACTTCTTTCATGATTCCCCGGGATTATTATGACGTCTCTTTCCTCTATTATAGATCGCTTAAAGAGAATTTTTTGATTGTTATCGGTATAGCATAAACCGCCGAAAATACATGAACAAATATCGTCAAAGGCACCGGTATATGAAATTTTCAGGAGTTTTGAAATATGAGCTGATTCCTCTGCAATATTCAGTTCTGATTCAAATATTCCAAACATTTTATTTAGTGAAAGAAGAACTCCAGAAACCATTGCACTGCTACTCTTCAGACCCATTCCCTGTGGTATGAACGAATCTATTTCAATCTGTGGAGGATTGGCAATATGATATCTTTCCTGAATTATGGAGATGAATTCTTTGAATTTACTGTGAGATTCTCCTGTTTCCCTCATTGTAATTTTCATGGGCAGATCGATTGCAACAGAAGCACCATGACCGTTGGCGAATGCGCTTAACACGGATAAACCTCCATTGATTGTAGTTCTGACTGTTTTCATTATTGTCCGCTTCCCTCAAGATTTTTTCTCACTGCGTTGAATATTTCCATGTCAGGATAACTTCCATGGAATAGATTGAATGATTCATATGCCTGCTGGAAGAACATCTCCCTTCCGTTGATGCATAATGCCTTTGCCTCTGCAGCAGTCTGTAAAAACGGGGTATCTGTCTTCGTGTAAATCAGGTCAATGGCCACGGCATCCTTTGAAAAGTTCATTTTCTTCACCGGTGATGCATCATCCTCATTTATTCCAAGGGGCGTACAATTTATAATGATGTCATATTGATTTTCTGTTGAATAGCCAAGAATTTCAGTCCCTTCAAAATATTCAAATCCCTGAAATTTTGATTTTGCCTTAAGCGGATCTCTGGATAGAACTGTTATTGAATCTGGATCGAAGTCTGAAACCAATGAATATAGGATTGTTCGGAATACTCCGCCTGTGCCTGCAATGCATACCTTCTTACCGTGAAAATCAACTGAATTCGCTTCCACCGTTTTTTTAAATCCTGCATAATCTGTGTTATGAGCCAGAAGTGTGCCGGCTTCATTGCTGATTACATTGGCGCTACCCAATCTCCATACTATTGGATCTCTCTGCTGTATATATCTTAAGATAATTTCCTTATAAGGCGATGTTACGTTAAAACCGGTCATGGATGAACTTGCAAATTCAATAAAACGATCCATTGATCTCACGTCAAGATCAATTGCAGCGTAGAAACACTTCATTTTGCTTTGAGCATATATGCTGTTGAAGAGTCTTTGACTCCATGATTGCCTTACTGGTGAACCTATGAGACCTGTGATTTTCATTTATCTCTCGCCCTTCACTGTTTTCCAGAAAATTCATGAAGCGATTCTGATATGATTTCCATGGGGACAGCATTCAAGGACATTTCGCCTAATTTAACCGGTAGTGGAATATAGATATTACCGTCGCGGGTCTTCTTGTCGTTTCTGATGATGTGTAACATATTTTCTATGCTGTATTGAGCTGTGTTTACAGGTTTAATTGAAAATTTGTTCATGAATTCTGTGATAATGGAATAAAAATCGTCTTCTGCTATACCCATTTTTCTTGATATCATTGATTCCACCAGCATGCCCGTAACAATGGCCCTTCCATGACTTACTGCAGATTTTGAAATACTTTCCAGAGCATGCCCCACGGTATGACCGAAGTTAAGTTTCGCCCTTATTCCATTCTGATCATAGAAATCCCTTGACACAATATCGTGTTTGATCCTGACACTCTTGGATATTAATCTGGTTAGAGATTGTTCATTCTTTATTTCATGCAAATCGTTAAACTGTGAAAGCACTGAGAATAAATCTGTCTTTTCAATTATGGCATATTTTATAATCTCGCCAAGACCATCCCTCAAGTAGGAATCTTCAGAAGCTGTGAGAAAATATGTATCAGCCAATACAACCGATGGTTCGTAAAATGTTCCGATAACATTCTTTACCCCGCCATAGTTGATTCCGTTCTTTCCGCCTATGGAACTGTCGACCTGAGAGAGGAGTGTGGTCGGTATTGCCATTAGCTTCATTCCCCTCTTGTATGTGGCTGCCACAAACCCTGTCATATCTCCAACCGTTCCACCGCCAACATAACCTATGAGGGAATTTTTCTCGATCTGGTTTTCCAGCATCACGCTCATAATTTTCTGATAACTCTTGATATTCTTAAGATTCTCCCCATCAGAAACTGTGAATTTAATGCTGCCTTCACCTATGTTTCCAAAATCTGGCAGATACTCGTGAAATTTTTTGTCCACATTGCTGCTCACAATAAATATGGCCTTCTGATTATCCTTGGAATAATCCCAAATATGTTGGAGAATTTTTTCACCGATGATATAAGTTGTTTCAAATTCCCCTCTCTTTAATATGAATCTCTCTGCCTCGGTCATTTTCTTAACAACAAATGCTCAGTCCATAATATATTTAGTCATTTGAAAAGCCTCAATATAAGGGAGATTAACAAGGCGGTACAACATGTATTCGCAGACCACTACTAAAAATGTTTTTAGACATAGCAATGATTATGACCATATGCTGATGTATCAAAACATCCATGAAAAATTAACTTCGACAATTAGAAAAGTTATACCTGAATTTAAAGAGGAAGATCTGAGCTTTGATAAGACCGGTCACTGCGATTTGACGGTACGCACATTCAGGTATAAAGGGGATAACATGGAGCAGTTGAAATCAGCACTTCTTGAAGAAAGCTTTGTTAAGAGCGCAGTGATCGAAGGAAAATACCTCAACCTCTCAATAGACTCAAACTTTCTCTTATCAATTATGCATTCCTCAATTTCCACTACAGGTCAATATCCTGACGTGTTTCAGGATCCGGAGAGGGTAAGTGTGGAGCATACAAGCATAAATCCAACCGGTCCCATACATGTTGGACGGGTCAGGAATTCCATAATTGGAGATTCTATTTCGAGACTTCTCAAAAGATTTGGATACCGTGTGACAACCCAGTATTTTGTCAACGATTCCGGTAAACAGATGATGTCTTTATACCTGGCTTATGAGAAATACAATGCCAATAAACAACCGACTCCTGAATTGCTTCTGGACGGATATAGAAGAATTTACAGGGAAATGGAAAGCTCAGGTTCCGAAGCAGAAGTAGAAGAAATGATAAAAAAATATGAAGAGGGCGATCCTGTATTAATCAATAAGGTACGCAAAATAGCCGGGGTTATGCTTGATGATATAAAGAACGATCTAAAGGCAGTAGGTATCAAGATCGATGATTTCACTTGGGAATCAGATTTTATAGTCTCTGGGGAAGTTAAAACACTCATATCTTCTCTTTCAGATTCAATTAAGTCAGAAGGTGAAGCAAAGTATTTAGAATTGA
>JAJYDZ010000019.1 GCA_021790415.1 Thermoplasmata archaeon
TTATGGATATACGCCATCTAAATTTTCCATCGAATTACTTTGAGGGCATATGGAATGTTGTAACTCTGCTTCATTTAATCTCCGACTATGGCAGTTTTGCATAATATATTTTCAGATTTCCTATGTTTGACGGTATTTAATGTAAAGATCTTCATACTTGGATATTATGTATATAGATATCATGGCACATCCTGACTGGGTCCTGAAACATAAGAAAAAGGGAACCCTGATAATGACGAGAGATGACCGGTACTACCTATAGATGTATCCAGCCACCGGAATAGGGAGAAGAAAAGATCCCAGCTCAGGACTGATGAATACCTTGAGAGGATCACCCCTGGCGGTTTAGTTGAGCCGAAGGCAAAGAGGATCCTCAAGCGATACGATCAGGTCACGGTGAATGAATATGGCTCCCAATTCCTGATCAACCACGTTTCCCGTGATATCCTGGACGAACTGAAGAAACGCCTTCCAGAGTGGAAGGAGATCTTCGCTTTCGCTTGCATGAGGCTGCTGCACCAGTCTCCCATGAAGAATGTTGAATTCCACTACATCCCGTCATACATGTCCGAGATGCTCAGTGATGCACATGTTTCCCCTGATTCGCTTGATCCAATGCTGAGGAGGATCGGAATGGATCGGACTGCCCTGGCAGGTTTCATGAAAGCCCTCATGAATGATGACCGCTACCTTGCTGTCGATCTCACGCATGTTTTGTCCATGAGCGAAGGGATCATATCTGCAACTCCGGGGCACAACAGCACGGATGAATTCCTTCCCCAGGTGCAGCTTCTCTTCCTCTTCTCCCTCGATCACGAGATGCCAGCATATTTCTGCATCCTCCCCGGATCAATAAACAGCGTGGCTTCCCTGAAAATCACCATGGAGGAATCCAGCGCCAGGAGGATAGTGCTGGTTGCCGACACAGGGTTTTATTTCTCCTCCAATCTATTGTACTGTTTCTCACAGTTCTGGACAAATCGCAAAAAGAATTATGATACGGTCCCTGCCGTTTCATCCCCCATTTTTTTTTCATCATATTGTTTTCCCACTTCAATAGCTTAACCTTCTCACTCCTTGCCTCCACCACTGCAAGCAGGACATCATGATTTCCCCTGTAATACTGTGTCGGTGTGAGATAATTGAGCGATGAATGTCTCCGGTTATTGTTGTAATACTGGATGATTCTGGATATTTCAGATCTGGCCTGTTCATAGTCTGTCAGTATTACTGGTGCAAGTGATTCCCGCATTATCTTGTTAGCCCTCTCAATGATGCCGTTCTGTTCAGGTATGTGCACTGATGATATTCTGTGTGAGATTGTTCTGCTTAAGCACTATCCTGAATTCCATGGCGATGAATGATGATCCATTATCCCCTGTTTAAGAGGTTCTGCAATTGAATCTTTCCTGAGTTTGTCTATTGCTGCCTGTGCTTCCATTGATACTGAATCTGCATCCATTGCTGTTAGAAGAGAATGGTGAACAATGCACCTGCTGTACTGATCAATGAAAATGATGAGGTAGAAGAACCTGTCCCTGATTTTTATATACATTATATCGGTCTGTCATCTTTTGTCTGATGTCTTTGCATGATCCGGGCGGGTGGATTCCCAGATCGGACGATTCCATGGCGTTATGAGGTTGTGCTTCCACAGTATCCTGTAGAGTGCTGATGGGAACAGATATGCAATATCCTCGTCTATCATGGTACAGGAAATCTCCATGAAGGACATCGCGGGATGCTGGTGCTTGAATCCGTTAACAATCAATTCATCGTAATTTCTTATGGCCATGGGATTAAACCTTCCGTCAAGGAGGGGAGAGAATCATATCTGTGAATAGTACCAGAATCTTGATATCCCCAGCATGGAAAGTATCCCTGATACGGAATATCCAGCCCTTTCAACTGTGTTCGCCACTGTTCTGTCCATATCATAAAAGATGGATCTCATATCTGCCCCCTCCTCTGCAAGCATCATCAGGGTTTTTTGATCTCCAGGTTCTTCGTTTCGACATCAGCAATGGTTGCCTTGAGCCTTGCAATCTCCTTATACTTCTCCGCCCTTATGCAATCCTCATCCACCTTCCTTCCGCGATTCTCAAATATTTCAGGTGCACTGTTCAGGAGCTGATCCTTCCAGTAGTAGAATCTTGCTGGCTTGAGATCATATTTCCTGCAGAGATCCGCCACTGATATGGTTTCGCTCATCCCCTAAATGACTATTTCAGTTTCTCCTCGGGTGTGTATTCCCTGTTTGCTGCCATTTATAAGGCAAGAAACAGCATGTATCAAAATTAATTTCGCAATTTGTCCAGAGATGCGTGAAACGTTCAGGAATCTCTCCTCATTGGAGAGATTCAGGCCTTCCTTGAGGAGAACAAGGGATCGAGAAATTGGTATTATGAGAGAGACCTTGGAATCAGGTATAGCAAGATCAATGATCACAGGGTGCCAATAGATCGCCACAAGGAATTCCAGAAAGCCTTGTTCGATAGATATCAGCGTAACATCGGGATAGACGATCTTGTTGTATCCATGTACTCAAAGGGTGTGTCAACAAGGAAGATGGCTGAAATCCTCGAGGAATTATTCCACAATATCAAGGATCACGGAAATAACCGTGCCAGAAATCAATAAATAGAGATCCAGATCGCTGGACAGGAGGTACATCGCCATATTCGTGGATGCAGTATTCTTCTCACCTGACAGGGGTGCAAAAGAAATGTATCATATTTGCAATGGGAATACGGGGATCAGGAAACTATGAAATCCTTGGATTTTACATGAATACTGTAGAAAACGACTTCGCCTGTGGAAATATTCTCATGGACCTGCATGAAAGAAGCGTAGAAGAGCCTCTTTTTATTCATAGCAGATGGTTTACCGGGAATAGAGGAAGAAATAAAACAGCTATATCTAAGAGCTGATTTCAAGTTGTGTACAGTGCATGCATCAAGGAACTTTGAAGCGCAAGTGAGAGTGCAGGACAGGGATGAGATCGATTTCGGTCTGAAGGGAATATTTCTCTCCAGATCAATGTAGGAGGCCATTGATCAGTTCACTGAGTTCAAGAGTAAACGGTTCTCGAATTACTCCGAGCCAGTGTACAATATGGATATGAATCTGGGAATATTGCTGAAGTACTATGATTATCCAGAATCCATCAGGAGATCCATACATTCAATGAATCTCATAGAGCGTATGAACAAGGAAATCCGGAGACGAATCAAGATCATCGATTCTCTCCCATCAGAGGGGAAGTGCCATAAAGATCATTTATCTCAGGGTGGCTGAAATAAATGAGCGATGGTCGCAGAGAATGTTGAGAGGATTCTATAAATGCATGGACGAGATCAGGGAAATGTTCCAGGAGAGGTATCCTTAAGTTTACACAACTTTCGGGACGCTGTGCTTGAGAGGTTACTATAAATGTGTTTAGCGACACAACAAAGTATAATTTAATATTATGCAGTTATTAAAACAAACTATCTGTGATTCTTATTATTAGAATTATGCATATGAGCCTATGAAGTTGAATATTGAAATGGATCCATGGAAGAAAATCTGTGACGACCTCGGAATATCCGATGGGATGGATTGGTTTGTCTCACCAACAATTTCAAGTAAGACTATAGGGAAACATGGCCGCCCAGAGAAGTTAATACCAATCTATACACGGCAGCAACTCCGTAAACACTCATTCCTCTCTTCGCATAAATTAATTCCAATACGGATCGGAAGGGGAGAAGCAGTTTTGACTAAAGCAAGCTTAATCCAAGATGCGCCAAAAAGTAGTCAAAGTGATTCTTTTTCAATCAAGTTATCTAGCAAAGAAGCAGACGCAGTGCAAAAATTTACGAAACTGACAAGTGACAACGAAGCCAAGTTACTTTCAATTGCATACAATCATGGTGTATTCAGCCGTGTCTTCAATAAAAGTGACAACTGGGATTACAGCCTTGGAATTTTTGGTAAGATGAACTTACCTAAGACTGAAATTGGTTTAGTTGATTTCGAAGGAAACAAACAATTTTATGGACTAAGTATAAGTAATGTACAGTTCGAATTGGATTTTTCGTTCGAAGATGAGTCAAACATATTCATAATAGAAGCTAAAGTAGGGGTAACAAAAACATTTTCCTCTCTCCAACTTTTTTACCCTTATCTTTTCTTCAAGAAGTACGCTTTCGAATCAGAGAAGAAGATACGTCCCATTCTCTTATTAATGCAGAACTTTTCAAAAGAAAAAATACACTATAAAATACTGGAATATGGGTTTCGGAGATCAAACGTTCCGAATTCTCTTTACCTGAAAGAAGAAACAAATGTTTCTCTTATCTTTTCTTCTCAATATTATTTCAGTTAATTTCGGTCATCCCTTTCACGATAATCTCTCATGCGAATTCTAGTCGCAATAAGTTCTACGAATTTATCCATTGGTTCAGTCAAACGAACCGGGTCCGTTGAGTCAGGGTCGGGAATTTCTTGGAATATGGAAGTGGAATTTGGGTAAATGCCATAAAGCGATCCAACTAGTCTTGAAGAATTTCTTCCAGTTTGGTAGAAGGATCTTGTAATTTCCTCGCTAGTTACAAAAGCAGGATTTCCATCTTCGTTTATCTTTCTGTTAATCGCACCTGATATTAGTCTAAGTGGAACAAAGCCGATTCTGGGGAATGGAGTTCCTCTATAATCATCCCTAGTAGAAGTTGTAAGGTCTAAATTAATGAGCAAAAGCATAACTAGCAATGAAATTGATTGATTATATCTACGATAGTTCTCATCTGTAGGGTCGTCGGATAAACTAAGAATTTCATTTCCCGTCTTCAACCGCCTTCCAATTACAAAACTTATACCATCACCCTCCGAATCTTTTGGATATTCTATGTCAAAAATTCCATGTTCGGAAAATGCCTGTATTAATTTATTCTGTTTTGGAATATCAAGCTTGAGAAATGCGTCTCTGTTAGCTAGTTCCTGAACATGAATCGTTCCGTTCGTATTATCCATTAACGTATTCAATTCGATTTCAAAAATAAGGTTCTTTAAGCCAGAGTATCTATTATACATCCCCAAGAAATGGTTTAAAAACTCTAAAGCGCCCCACACCCCATTTATTGGATTAGAATCAGTCGGGTTGTCTAAAAAAGATTCAAGGAATTCAATAGTCTCTTCAACCGTGGTCTTGGCTGTGCTACAATAATCGCATAACTCTCTCTCGGAGTTGCTTAAGTAACCCCTGCATATCTTACAATGAGCCATATGGAATCACCTCTGGTTCCCTCTTTCCACTTTTAGTTACAGTCATCACTATCAACTTGTTATTCTTTGAAGCGAAATTATGCAAATATTTGAGGATGTCTTGTTTTCTATCTTCGTCGAAGACTTCGTAAATTGCGTCGATCAGAACTACTGGCTCAGTTCCATAAGATTCTGCCATAGCTAATAGAACTGCTATTGCAATGGAGGCCCTTTCCGAGGCAGAGATACTCTTTGTTTCAAGTTCGACCCATCCAGAATCTCCTTTTCTATGCACTATAATGTTGAATCTGCCATCATTGGCATCCATTTGAATTCTCAACGGGAAATTGAGAGCTTTAATAACTCCTTCAATGTTATTATTGAAAATGACTGATAATTTTTTCTGTTCATCTTCCCTTAACTTTCTCGCCTCATCTGAAAGCTCCTTGATGGGTTCTATGAATAACCTATCAAGTTCCTTTAAGCTTTCGCTGTTCATCGCAAAGGGTATGCCAAATACATCTACACGTGATTTTGTTACTTGCTCAAGCTCGTTAATTTTTGCTGTAACTTCTTTCTTCTGGTGTGCAAGAGTATCCAAATGCTTCTGGAGGTCTGGTCTTCCGCTTAACAAAATCTTCTGCAGTTCAAGTTTCTGATCTTCATAATCTGAAAGGGTCTGGGAAGTGTGATCTATATTGGATTTTAGTTTTTCCAATTCCCGTGCTCTGTCGGTCAGTTCCTGTTCAGCACCTTTTATTTCATTCTTTAGTTTTTTGATGTAGGATTCAAGCTGATCTTTCTCTTCTTTGGATCTTTTGCCCTGATCCTTTTCTCCATTCAATTTTCGTATTTCGTTCTCGACTTCATTCCTTTCCTTTGAAAAGTTATTGGACAAGGCCTCAAGTCTTGGTAGGCTTAACATTCCCTTCTCACACAAGGGGCAGGTTATTTCACTATGTTTGTGTGTCTCAATCATTCCTCTTGCTTGAGAAACTAGGTCAAAATAAGCCAGAATTGAGGCTCTCTTATCTCGTAACTGTTCTATTTTCTCTTCAATTTCATTCAGTTCTTCTGTGCTACGCACCTCAATCTTACTTATAGACTCTTCGAATTGAGTTAGGCTGTTACTTTTTATCCTTATTGTTCGAGTGAGATCATTGACTCTATTTTCAAGTGATAGCTGTTCTTCTTTGTCCTTAGAAATTTCATTACTCAACGATTTGATCTTATCTTCCAAAGCATTACTTTTGGTAGTAATCTCTTGATTTTCCTTTCTATTTTGTTCTTTGCTTATCTCTTTAAGCTCTTCACTGATAGTTGAAATGCTGCCATTAATCTTTATTAAATCTGCTTGCAGTTTTTCTTTGTTTTTTATGAGCTTAATTGACTCCTCAATTCTATTTGTGAGCTCATAACGTTTTCTTATTAATTCATCTTTTACCTGTTCAGCGCCTTCTATAATAGTCTGAAATGAGTCTAGTCTGTAGGATAATTCTTTGATAAACTTCAAGGCCATTCCTTGTCCTTCTTCAGTATCTAATGTCTTGTTCAAGAATCTTGTAATCCAGCTAACGTCAGTCAAAATATTGGTAATGATAAACTTTGAATCTCCTTTATATGAACCTACCTTATCTTTGTATATATCCGCAGATTTACTGTTCCCGTTTCTCTCTAATGAAATTTTACAGTGGTCAGAATTGATACTAATTATTCCTTGACTTTTTAGTGGGTCGTCTGGTATTAATCCCAAAAGCTTCTCTTCTCTTTTCAAATGATTTGGGGCATTCTCATTGTATGAGTATAGGGCAGTAATAGCTCTGACTATTGTAGATTTGCCAGTCGAGTTATCACCTTCAACAAGTACAAGCCCTTTCTCTGGGAACAAATATTCTTTGGATTTGAACTGCTGAACATTTGTAAGATTCAGTTTCATTCTTTTTCACCGGCCTGATACTCATTCTTGTAAAAATCCACTAATAACTCCTTAATGAAATTAGCAACTTCACTCTTGCTATACTTTCCATTCGAAAACTGAGAAATGATCTTGTTTTTCAAGGAGTTTGACACTTCTTTCTTAAAATCGAAGATATCTTTCATCAAAGCACCTCTGAAACCTGGATCTCGAAGTAAAGAGACTGTTCCTTGAAACCCTTATATTTTTGTTCTACAACTCTCTCAATGGTTTCTTTAACTTTTTGTTTATTAGAGGAATTTACTCCTATGGCATCGTAAATTTCAACCCCACCTTTCGCCCTACCTTGTACCTTTTCTTTCTTCTCCCCACTTCTGTTAGCTGGCGACTCGGAATTATCTTCTTGGAGTGAAACGTACCTGATTAGCGCGTATTCCTTTGGAATAATCTCGGCATTTAAACCCTTCAATTCTTCATTGACGCTATCCACGAATTTATAGTTTCGTACAGCCCCTAACATTCTACGAAACTCATTCGCTGAATAGCCTTGGTATCTTTTGAAATATACTATTATTTCTAGCCTATCATACGATTGCACATTGTTTTCACTCATGATAAAGTTCACGCTCCATGTAATTCACATACTCCTCAATTATTCTTTGTTCAATGTCCCTAAAGTCCACTATCTGATCTACTTCAATGGCCTTTAATATCTTCTCCCGTATAAAATCCTCGCTTGCACTTAAGTCACTTTGTTTCATCGCCTTTTCCAAAAAGTCAATTAAAATTAATTTTGATGGTTGGGGCACTTCTATTGGGTATAGTCTACTTAATAGCGCATTATCAACCAAATCTATCCTGTTAGTTGTAGCTATAACCATTGTTTTGGCATTTCTGTTAAGTTGATCATCTAAAGAATGAAATAATACCGAGTTGATAGAAAAGTGCCACTCCTTTGCAATATCTGCTGACCTTCCGAGCATAGTGCTTTCGATATCGTCTAGGAGAATTATTTTTCCATTTAGGGTACCTCTATCAGTGTTTGTTGTGTTGAAGATATTCTTCATCTTCTCTTCTGCTTCTCCCCATTTGGGTGCAGCTATATCTGAACCATCAATAAATACTACTTCTGCAGTAATGTCATCTGCAATTTTCTTTGCGGCTAGACGAGCGATCTCTGTTTTCCCAGTTCCAGGTGGACCAAAAAGAATAAACCCTGAAAATCTAAGCTTTAATTTTCCTCGCATAATCGCATTCCCTATAAGAGTTATTTTTCTGATGATAGGATCTTGACTTTCGAGTGGTTCAAGTTCTTTAATCTTATTTGTAATATCCAATTTCAACTCATCTCTCTTTCTCTGATGTTCTCACGGAGTCTGTCTATATATTTTACCATTTCACTGTCAAGGACAAACTCCTTTTCATTTCCCTCGCCCTTACTATCCACAACAAGTTTTTGTATATGTGCAGTACTTTCAGAGCTTAAGTGAGTCACAAGTGTCGTGAAAGTATCAGGGCTTGCTCTGCTTGAATTTAAATTTTTTCTCAGCTTCTCGATGTTTACCCTATCTCCTGATTTTCTAATCATCAATTGCAACATCATCAACCAGGGCCTCTTTGGGATGGGGCTCATTTGCCTAACTTCGCTCTTAGTCTGACATCTACTGTATTCCATTAGCAACGGAAGGACCGAGTAGGTTGACAGAATATGCGCATACCGTATTTCGGCATTTTCTCGTTCCCGTTTTATCCTTATTTCATCTATTACGTGCCGGAGTACTTTTCCTATCTTCATTCTTGGCGTTGCAATAGGATTATTATTATCATTGACAAACTCGACTAAGTCAGATTCTTTTAATTCATTCAATATATGAAAATAGTTCAGTTGTGTATGAACATTCTTTGTGATTAAATTGAAATCGATGACTTCGTTTGTTTCGTCCCTAAAAGTCCTTATTAGGAGTTCGACAATTCTCCTATATACATTCAAGAAACTGTCTGTAGAAGCAACGAAGGATAATTCTCTAATCAGCTTTACAGATATCTCATCTTCAGGGGAATTAACGGTAGAAAGGACATTCTTGGTTTCTTCAAACATGCCTGAAATAAAATCCCCAAGATCCCTACAGTCATTACATATACTACCTGAAGCTGGGTTCATTATCTTATTGTTGCAAAGTACACACCTATCATTATACATAAGTCTAAAAAACTTAATCGTAAAAAGTATATAAGTATTTTGATACGATTCTCCTTGCATCAAGGATAAGTTAGATATATTTTCATGAGATGCTCATAAATGACCGCTGAATTTGATTTGTCCAATATGAGAGGATGGGCGTTACTTTCTGGTGGCAAAGATAGTACGCTAGCTGCACTGGAAATGCAATCCATAGATAGGTTAGGGGGAGTTGTCTATATCGATACAGGAGTGGGTTTATCGGAGACTTTTGAGTATGTAAAGAGTCTAGCTAACTCATTTGACTGGAAGTTGGAAGTTACTAAAGGGTATACCAGTTATGATGATTTTGTCATAAGAAATGGATTTCCAACTCCTTATGGTCATAGTCAAATAATGCATGTCATAAAATTGGATGCGATTAGAAGGTTTATTTCTAAGAAGAGGAAAGAGTATGGTTTCCCTCCTCTTCTCTTCTCTGGTGTGCGCAAGGCGGAAAGCAATCGCAGATCCCGTTGGTCTAAGCAATTTCAGAAATATCAGGGGGCCTGGTGGGAATGCCCTATTTATAATTATGACGATGAAACAGTCTGGCAACTTCTAAAAGAGTATCGTGTGCCATTAAACCCAGCATATTCAACTATTGGGAAGAGTGGAGATTGTCTCTGTGGGTCATTTTCCAATTTAGCTGAAAAAAAAGTAATACGCAACTATTACCCGTATCTTGCTAACAAGATAGCAGATCTGGAGAAAAGAACTCAATCAAAAAACCATGGCATTTGGGGCAATACAGATAAACAATTCTGCAGTATGGAGAATTCAGATGATGAGGACGCATTGATCTGTCAAGGATGCATAACAGAGCATCTTTAGGCCCATCGATGTTTAATATCAGACACACACAAATTTTGAAAATACAAGACTATAGATATTTTCCTTCAGAATCATATCATCCTTATTAATTACATTAAAAGAAATACCTTTAAGCTACTCCGGCCCCTCCTGACAGCGGGATTCCTGATATTCTTGAGATCTCCCTGAGAGGTATCTGATCCTTCAGATAGTCAATAACCATCGTTTTGACCTCCTTTGTAGCCTTTTTTAAAAGCGTCTATGACCATTGACTGATCTCCTATGATCTTCTTCAGATCCTCGATCTCCTCATCCCTTGAATCAGAATTCCTTCCCTGAGCTAGGGCTGACTTACCGCCCTGGATGAACTGTTCCTTCCATTTGATCAGCTGAACAGGATATATGCCGTGCCTCCGGCATATTTCAGCCTGTGTCACATTGTCTGCGAATGATTCCGTGACTATCTGGAACTTCTCTTCAGCCGAATATTTGAACTTCATGAAAAGACCTCCGTGATCTGAAAAAGCGCTTTTCGCATGCTTTTTATGTATCTGTTCTTACTTATAATATTAACATCATGGTGTTTCAGTTCTGTAATGGCTCGGGTCAGTACTATGGAAAAATCTGGGTGCAGATCTAGCAGCATCGATGAAGATTATCTTCAGCAAAATTGTGATAAAAAAACTCTTCCTAGCTCAAGTCAAAATCGTTAAAGATGATAAAATCAAAAAGAATTTATTACCTGGCCTCAAAACTCAATATGAAAACATGCATTCTATAACTCCTTATTCCATAGTTATGTTGTATGCAAATGAGTTGATAAATGTTGTCCCCGCCACTGACATTTCAAATAAGATTTTGAAACAAAAAAAAGATGGTCAATAAACTTCAAGGAAGACCCTTATTATAAGAGGTTAGAGCAAAACGTTGAAGACGTATATACTACTTGGCAAGGAGATAGGAAAATATGGTCTTTTGTTGAAACTCTAGAAGATTTACAATACCATCTCAAAGTTATTCCTTCCAGAACTGGCTTATCTATAACAGTATCATAGAATGAACAAGTACAATGGTGAAGCATAAACTCCACTCTTCTTTTTTCAATTTTATACGGGTCCAGTCAGTGAATAACTCTTTCTTTATCGCTTTACGTATTTAAATGGATAAAATCTCCACGTGTTCAAACTATTTCGAAGTCTCCATACAATTTCACTTTCAGATTTGTATTACCAGTGTTACTTGTAACACAAGAATTATTTGCACGCTGGACCAATCCAGTTTTCTCTTGCATTCAAAAATAAGAGGTTGATACCTTCCTGCCAACTTAAAAAATTCCAATTAATAAAAAGCTCACAGAAGCAAACAGGGATAAAGCGGGTCCGGGGGGGTTTGGACCCCCGACCTATGGATTAAGAGTCCATCGCTCTACCTAGCTAAGCTACGGACCCAGTTGATGGAAATATTCCCGTATAATTTATATTTTCTTATCGCAAAATGGCTAAATCAAAAACAGTCTTTTCCCAAGTCACGCTTTCTAAGGGACACGCAAGGGCGCTTTTCATGGGACCATTCGACTCACAAAAAAGGTAGTCATGCGAACCTTCCC
>JAJYDZ010000020.1 GCA_021790415.1 Thermoplasmata archaeon
TGGCAGGGAGGAAACCTTGAGTTTAATCCAGGTATCTCCGGAACCATAATCCCTCCAGATCCACCGAAAAGAGAACCATCAGGAGATTTAACATTCAGGGATGTGATTATACGAAGAACTGCGCAGGAAGTTGCGGGCGTAATCTCTGAAAAAAAGGGACCTATTATAGTAAATTTTGGAGTAGGTATGCCCGCAGAAGTCCCAATGGTGTTAAATGATGAGGGGTTGAAGGACTATGTATATTCAACCGTGGAGGCTGGACCATGGGGAGGGGTACCACTGCAGGGCTCAGATTTTGGGCTTTCAATGGGGCCCTTTGCAATAATTCCTCTTCCCGATCAGTTCACTCTCTATGAGGGGGGAATGATTGATCTGGCGGTTCTTGGTTTCATGGAAGTGGATCCATATGGGAATGTCAATCCATCATCACTCCCAAATAAAATAACCGGCCCAGGAGGCTTTCCCGTCATAGTGTCAGGCTCTCCAAGAATCATTTTCTCAGGGGCTTTCACCTCAGGAAAACCTGACATAAAAGTTACCATGGATGGATTAAAAATAGTTAGGGACGGTGGAAAGAAGTTCGTAAAGGATCCATACAAGATACTATTCTCCACAAAACAAATGAATGGAAGAAAGAAAGAAGTTACATACATCACAGAGAGGGCAGTATTCAAGCTTATCTCAGGAAACCTTACACTAGTTGAGGTTGCCCCCGGGGTCGATATTGAAAAAGATATAATGAATATGATGGAATTTAGACCAAATGTCTCTAAGGCTATAAATGAAATGGATAGAGCAATATTCCTTAACTGGAGATTAGGACTCTCCAAAAAGGGACCCAGACATCAGCAAAAAATCTAGTTCCATGTAAAAGCAATTAAATAATTTGCCCTAACATTAAGAAAAATAATCCGCTTAAATAAACAAAATTTTCTCTCTTCATAAATAGGTCACCTAAGCAATTTTATAGCTGAAAAATCAATTGTTTAATTATTGGCTCCGGTTATTTTTGTATATAGAATAATTACTGTATATATAGCAATATACTAATCTATATACTATATCGGTAAACCTTATTATACTACTATACTTGGAAGGAATGTATGAGTAAAGATACAAAAGAAGACTTAATAAAGTCTATAAACGAAACGGAAACAAGCGGTTTTCACTACAAAACTTGGTTGATTTCGGGTCTCGGTTTCTTCACCGACGCATATGACCTGTTCATAATTGGAGTAGTAACGAGCTTACTTGTTTTGGCTGGCTGGGGCAAATTCAGCACATTGGAGACTTCTCTGCTAGATTCCACAGCTCTTCTATCAGCGGTAATTGGTGCCCTGATATTTGGAAGACTGCTTGATAAGATGGGCAGAAAGGCAATTTATGGGCTTGAACTTATAATTCTGGTAATAGGCGCATTGGGAAGTGCATTCCTTACACCTGTCAACGGAGTCTATATATTGATAGCGTGGAGATTCATTCTGGGAATAGGGATAGGAGGAGATTATGCAACAAGCTCAACAATAATGGCAGAATACTCAAATACAGGGAGCAGAGGAAAACTTGTTGGTATGGTTTTTTCTATGCAGTCCCTTGGATTATTGGCCGGCCCTCTTATATCGCTTGGGTTGATCTTTTCCGGAATCCCACTGGATATTATCTGGAAACTTCTTCTAGCATTCGGTGCAATTCCAGCTTTGGCAGTAGTCTATTACAGAAGAAAGATGCCTGAGACCCCAAGATATCTTCTTAGAGTTAAGGGTGATGCAAAGGCTGCCTCAGATAACTGGCAAAAATATACGGGTATATCTACAATGGCTGATGCGAGCACAGAAACAGTTAGAGAATCCTGGGTAAGCATCATAAAACAGAAAAGATTTCTTTTGACTCTCCTTGGAACAGCTGGATCATGGTTCCTGATGGACTGGGCTTTGTATGGTAATTCAATCATGTCAAACTCAATGTTATCCGTTCTGGTGCCTTCCACTGTAACAGGATTAAGTAAACTCATTACTACTACAGAATATTCCGCTCTGGTATTTGGGGTCGCAGCTCTTCCAGGTTATTGGTTAGCAACATTTACCATTGACAGGATAGGAAGAAAACCAATTCAGATGATAGGGTTTACTGCCATGGCGGTTAGTTTTGGGATTCTAGGCATATTCCATCAACTTCTCTCAGCAACATATGTGAGTGAGTTCTTGGTTGTTTACGGGTTGAGTTACTTCTTCATTGAGTTTGGACCAAACGTTACTACCTTCATATATCCTCCTGAAGTCTTCCCTACGAAAGTCAGAGGGTTGGGTTCTGGTGCTTCGGCTGCCGGGGGTAAAACAGGGGCTTTCTTAGGAACCTTCCTAAATGTAATCATCGTTGCATCTTCCATTGGGGAATCAGGGCTATTTTTGATTCTGGCATTCCTTTCAGTGATGGGTCTGATATTTACAGTAGTACTCCTGCCTGAACCAAAGAGGCTGGATCTGGACGAGATATCAGGTGAAAATAAACTTCTTGAAGGAGAAGCATCGAGCAGGGGAGTAAAGACAAATTAAGAAAAACATTATTTTTATATTTTTAAATTATAAATTTTATTTCAACCAAATCAATTTTTTTAAAACTTCTTACCTTTAACGATTCTTTTTTTATGCCTGATTAGCTTCAGAACAAAAATGGATGACTGGTCTATCACAGTGGTGCAGAACTAGTTAACCTTGATCCGCGAAAATCTGGGTGTTCGATAGAATATTATTTTATCGTGTTCTTTCTCTCCAATTAATCATGTTTATAGCGATAGAAGGAATAGATGGTTCTGGAAAGAGCACTTTGGCCGGCTCACTTGAGAAAGTCCTATCTTCTTACAACTACAGGGTCTTTAGCACATATGAGCCAACTGATAAATTTAAGGAAAATCAGGAATTCCTGGAGAAGGCAGGTCGGGAAGAGCCTCTTTTGTTGTTATCTCTATTCCTTAAAGACAGAATTGACCATTCGAAGGAAATAGAGGCAAAACTGGAAGCTGGAAACATTGTCATATGCGATCGCTATTCACTTTCAACATTTGCATATCAGGGATCCATGCTCAAGAACAATTTTAAAGATGAAATATCATGGATCAAATGGATGGAAAACGCTCTGGGGATAGTTCATCTTGTACCTGAATTAACAATATATCTTGATCTTGACCCAAAGGAATTTCTGGCCAGAAAGAAGGAAAATCGCCAATACGAAATGTTTGAGAATGAAGAATATCTTCGTTCTGTTCATGATGCATACAGAAAAGCCATAGACCATAATATTTTATCAAAAAGTTTCCATATTTGCGATGCTAGATTGCCAAGAAACCAAGTTCTTGAATGTGCATTGGAAGGGATAAGACGCAAAACTAACCTATTGCAGTAATTATTGAAGGGTTTAATTTGTCCGCAGTCATATTCTAAATTATATTCATTAGAGGAGTGGGTCCAGAGAAAACTGTGGGCGGACCAAATTGACCAGTTTCGTAAAACCAAAAAATTTATTCATTTAGGGCAGGTTATAATTATTTTCTAGAAAGGGTTATTCATCTGCAAGAAATTCAATTCTATGGCAGATCAGAAAGGGGGAATTAACACAAGGGCGGTTTCAGCAGGGGAACTTAAAATAAAGGAATTTGGGAACGTTGTTACCCCAATTTTTCAAAATGCCACTTTTATATACCCGAATTATGAAAGTGGAGCCATAAGTGATCCATCCACGGGCAAACCCTACATCTATACAAGATGGGGAAATCCTACTGTCAACTCTCTGGAGCAGAAATACGCAGCCATTGAAGATTCAAAATTTGGCATATCATTTTCATCTGGTATGTCTGCCATATCATGTCTGGCGATGTCAATACTGAAGAGGGGAATGAAGCTGCTTTCAGCTTCTGAGCTCTATGGACAGACATATTCTTACTTTCTCAATAAGCTGAGAGAAAATGGAATCGAAGTGACATTTATGGATACTAATGATCTCAATGAAGGTTCTTTTAAAGCTTCTGAATACGACATGATTTATGCTGAATCTATTACAAATCCAACTGATATGGTCACGGATATTGGACTCATAGGAGAGTTATGTAATGGTACTGAGACTAAATTGGCAATTGATGCAACCTTTGCATCTCCAGTAAATCAAAACCCACTTGAACTGGGGGCGAATTACGTTGTTCACAGCGGGACTAAATACCTTTCCGGGCATTCGGACGCTATATGCGGGTTTCTGGGAACAGATGAAGATCCAAGTGCAATATATGATATGAGGAAGAATCTTGGACCGGTGCTTGATCCAACACAGGCATACAGCATAGCCAGAGGGATGAAGACTATCGGCCTGAGGGTTGGAAGACAAAATGAAAACGCAATGAAAATTTCAAAATTTCTCATGGAAAATGACAAGGTTGAGAGTGTTTTTTATCCCGGACTTGAGTCTAGTCCTTACCATAAAATTGCGAAGAAAAATCTGAGGGGCTATGGGGGAATGCTATCCTTTGAGATTAAAGGAGGCGTCGATCAGGCAAGAAAGTTTCTGGGAAAGCTGAAATATATATCTCCTGCTCCAAGTCTAGGTGGAGTAGAGTCACTTGCAACTCTTCCAATAGATACCTCCCATTCTTCCATGTCAAAGGCCCAAAGGGAAAAAATTGGAATTAAAGACGGACTCGTAAGGTTTTCATGTGGAATAGAAGATGCAGAAGATCTCATAGAGGATATGAAAAACGCCCTTGATTTTCTATGATAAAAAATAAATCGATCATAAAAAAGATGCAGGGGACGGGATTTGAACCCGCGTATCCCTACGGAACCAGACCCTCAATCTGGCGCCTTTGACCAATCTCGACAACCCCTGCTTGTAAGGTCGTCATTGCCCATTACATAATTAATTTTCTCACATGATGATTAAGTCTCAATAATTGGAAACCTTACTTTTGAAGTACCTATTTTATGAGGAATTATGGAATATTGAGATTTCTGCAGATTTAACATACATAGCATTCATGAGCATAGATCTGAAAATGGTAATTGAATCGTTTCAGTGAAGGTAAACAAAGGTTAATGAGAATCATAAAGCGACTCATGAGAAAGTCAGATTGCCTTTACAATATGCCAAAATATACTATGAATAGAAGAGCGCCAATAAAAATAATTATGACCATGAGCAGGGCAACTTTTGTTTTTCCTATTAGAAATGAAACAAAGGTGCCAAAAAATCCAACTATAATAAACGGTCCACCTATTGCGGAAGCTATGGTCTTTGGAATACCGAGATTAGATGAATTTACGAAACTTGCATAAATTATAAAAGTAACAAGTGCTGACATGATCGTTAAAGATATGAGGAAAAACACACTACCAAGAAAACTTTCTTTCTCGGCATCATCAATCTCAAGTTTAGGGTTAAACTCTTCATCCCCTTCTTTCTTTAACCTTAACTCCTCTATTGAACGCCATGGGATAAAATATTTTTCATCTCCCTTTTTTAGAAGTATTCCGTTATCGCTAAAGCTGTCTAGGATCCCTATCTTAATGATTCCAAGACTGTTCAATTCAACAGTTATTTCTTTATCAACTAATTCTTCTAGTGTCAATGCCTTAAATAGATATATTTAAAGAGTTAATTTATTTTACTGAGTAAATTTATAGCTATTTTTCTTATCTCAACGAAAAAGTCACTATAGTACGCATCTTCAAACCTGTTAAAATCTATCTTTGCAATTGGAAAATTTTCTAAAACTTCCTTTTCCAGCATATCAAGAAACTTATCAACATATTTGGGCTTTAAAAAAACTCCTGACTCCAGAAATCTATTATCCCTAGCCAAAGAATAGCTGAGAATATGCCGCAATGGATCCTTTTTGAAAAAGTTTTGAGATTGGGAGAGAAGGATTCTGGATAAACCCTCCTCTCTAATTTCATCGTCTCCCATATTAGAGATCGCACTTTCCGTCAGGACATGCCGGGTCAAACGTTGCTTCCAGTTTTATGAATTCTTCAGGCAGTGTATCCTCAGAGGGCAACGATTCAAGGGGAATTGGTATTTTTTCTTCTTTTGCAGGCTCTTCAGAACCAACATAGAGAACCTGTTCGCTTTTGCTGTGATCCCTGTAAACCGTAATTCCCTTGCAATGCAGGTCTTTCGCCATACGGTATGCCTTTGCAATATCTTCCTGGGTTGCGGAAGAAGGAAGATTGATAGTCTTTGAGACACCGGAATCACAGAATCTCTGGAAGGTTGCCTGCATAAGAACATGCCATTCCGGGTCTATTTCCTGTGCTGTTACAAATATCTTCTTTATTTCTTCCGGAAGATTAGTTCCTTTAAGATTTCCAGTCCTTGCAACCTGCTCCATCAACTCCTTTGAATAAAGGTCATAATCATGAAGGGTTTCTTCGAAGAGAGGGTTCATTTCTATGAGCTGCTGACCATTAAGAACATGGCGCATGAATGCTATGGCAAATATAGGTTCTATGGAGGATGAACAGTTCGCTATTATTGAAATCGTTCCAGTTGGGGCTATTGTGGTTGTTGTTGAATTCCTCATCTTTCTTCCAATGCTTTCCCAATAGGATCCAGTCCATCCAGGGAAGACCCCTCTTTCATTGGCCAATCTTTCCGATTCGTCATGGGATTCATTTTGAAGGAATTCCATCACTCTTTCACCGGTATCAAGTGCTTCTCCACTTTTGTACGCTATCTTCAATTTTATTAGCATATCTGCGAAGCCCATATAACCCAATCCGATTTTCCTTGTTTTTCGTGTCATGATCTCGATCTTATCCACAGGAAAATTGTTTGCATCCACAACATTATCAAGAAATCTCACTGAGAGCTTGATAACCCTACTAAGTTTCTCAAAATTTATTTTACCGTTTTCCACAAACTTTGCGAGATTTATTGACCCAAGATTGCAAGATTCATAGGGCATCAGAGGTTGTTCACCGCAAGGGTTTGTAGCTTCAATGTCGCCAAGGTGTTTAACCGTATTTTTTTTGTTAATCTCATCCAAAAAGATTAAACCTGGATCTGCTGTTTTCCACGCCTGAGCCACGATGGCATCCCAAAGTGCAGATGCCTTCATTCTCCTAACTACTCTTCCACCGTGAGGGTTCTTCAATTCGATATAGTCGTCCTTATCAAGTTTTTCAAAGAAAACATCATCTAAACCAACTGAAATATTGAAGTTTCTTAACTGGGAATTTTCGGAATCTTTGCTCATTACAAATTCCATTATATCTGGGTGATCATATCGCAATATTCCCATATTTGCTCCTCTTCTCTTCCCTCCCTGCTTTATGACCTCTGTGGTTGTATCAAAAATTTTCATAAACGAAACTGGACCTGAGGCAACTCCCTTCGTTGATCCGACTATATCATCCTTACATCTCAATCTAGAGAATGCAAAGCCCGTACCACCACCAGATTTGTGTATTTCTGCAGTGTGTTTTACCGCTTCAAAAATTTCCGGAATACTGTCACCAACGGGCAATACGAAGCAAGCAGAAAGTTGACCCAGTGGTGCACCTGCATTCATAAGAGTTGGGGAATTAGGTACATATTCCAAACTTGTCATCATTTCCTCAAATTCATCAATGGTCTTAGGAGCTATTGTTCCCTTTGTATACAAGAAATCCAGGAAATCTTCGAATGTTCCTTTTATTCCCTTCTCCACAGAGAGTTTGGAAAATGAATTTTTGAGCACGGACAATTGAGTTTCAGAAATAGAGGAAAGTTTTGTGGCACCTTTTGGTAATTTTCCTGTTTTTTCATATGATATATAATCGTACAATGCGTCAATGATACCTACATGTTCTGCAACTCTCCTGAACATCTGGCCCGGAGTCTCTATGATCTTCCCCTCCTGATCCTTGATAAGGTATCTTGATTCAAGCACCTTTATTGCATTAAGGGAAAGTTTCAGATCATCCTTTACCCCCATCCTTTCCTTTTCGAGCCTTATAGTTCTCCTTCTCTCTCTGTAAAGAATGTAGGACTTTGCAACTTCATTGAACTTTTTCCCGTCTATTTCGGTGCCCATCAAAATATTTTCAACCCTATCTTGAATCTGTTCCACTGTGGGCTTGGTAAAATCATTTGACAGTGAAGCAACTACTTTTTGAGTTAGAAGTTCAGCGTCTTTCATGCTTCCTATCTTGACTGATAGCATTGCTTTGTAAATTGCCCTTGTAATTTTGTCCGGTTCAAATGAAACCTCTTTTCCATCTCTTTTTATCATACTTGTAATCAATATTCTCACCAATAATCTCGGTAAACATGTTTAGTAATTGGGGGTATTTTAAAGTTTACACCAAACCTGTTAAGTTTATGTTATCAGATCTGCTCATATAGCACCTTTGTGATTAATAAAATATTAACATAGAATGCAAATCATCATAATCAATCATAAATATTCAATGATTAGGGCTTTATCTTTGAATAATATACAAGCTCATGGGTATCGTTGAATGTGTACCAAATTTCAGTGAGGGCCAGAACGATGAAATTATTTCAAAGATAATAGAGGCAATTCTGTCAGTAAAAGGCATAAGGCTTCTTGATCAGGAAAAAGATGCAAACCACAACAGATGCGTAATTTCCTTTGTTGGAAGTGAAGATATAGTTGTGGAAGGGGCATTCAGAGGAATCAGAGAAGCCTCACATTTAATCAATCTTGATAATCATAAGGGAGAGCATCCAAGATTTGGAGCTGCAGATGTAATCCCATTCATACCGGTGTCAGGGGTCGATATTAAGAAGTGTGTTGATCTGGCAAATGAACTTGGAGCCAGAGTAGCAAAAGAACTTGGAATTCCTGTCTATTTATATGGTGAAGCTGCCAAACTTGAATGGAGGAAGAACCTTGAAAATATAAGAAATAAAAACTTTCAGTATGAACAGATTAGGAACGAAATTCAAAAAGAGCAGTGGAAACCGGATTTCGGCCCACAGGAAGTTGGTACTGCAGGAGCATCAATAATTGGCGCAAGAGATTTTCTCATTGCATATAACGTAAATCTAAGAACACAGGATATTGAATCGGGAAAGAAGATTGCAAAAGCACTTAGAGCAAAGGACGGTGGTCTGACATTCGTCAAGGCACTGGCATTTTACCTTGAAGACAGGAAAATGGTTCAGATATCAATGAACTTGACTAATTATAAAAAAACACCCATTTACAGAGCCTATGAGCTTGTGAGGCTGGAGGCTCAGAGATTTGGTTTTGAGATAGCAGAATCAGAAATTGTTGGTCTCACACCTATGGATTCACTCATTGAAAGTGCAAAGTATTATCTAAGACTCAACGGATTCAAGAGTAACCAGATATTTGAAAAGAAGGTGTGGGAACAATGAAAGACTATAACATGTTTATGGAGGATCTGGCATCACCAAAACCGGCTCCAGGCGGAGGATCGGCTAGCGCTTTCGTTGGTGTAATCTCAAGTTCTCTTTGTTCAATGGTTATATCATTAACACAGGGAAAAAAGAACTATGAAGCGGTACAGGGCGAGTTAGAGAAACTCAGTCAGAAGGCACAGGATTATGCGAACCAATTTGAATCATTTATGGAAGAGGATGAGAATGCTTTCAATGCAATGATGGAGGCAAGAAAACTTCCTAAGGATAACGATGATAAAAAGAAGCACAGAGAAAATGAGATTAACAGAACAATGAAAGTCGCAATATCTGTCCCTTGGAAAATAGCACAGCTCTGTTATAAAACTATGGAGTTATCCAGAAGGTTATGTCAGATAGGAAATAAAAATGCCATAACAGACGCGGCCGCGGCGGGATATCTCAGCAACGCAGCCATTGAGTCCGTTTTACTCAACGTTAAAATAAACCTGAAATCCATAAAAGATGAAAAATTCGTAGAGTCGGAAAAATTAAAATTGCGTCTTTTTATGGAAAATGCTAAGGATATTATTTCAGATATACGAAAAATTGCTGAAAAGGAATTAGCAATCTAATTTCCTCTTAAATGCAAAAGTGCGCACACAACATATCACACAACCGAGACAATAAGTGATTACAATCCGCTTGAAAGTTTCCTGTCAGACGATTCATCAAGAGGAAATTGGTTAATATTCTCGAAGAGGATATAGTAATATGTCAGATGAAAATCTTATAGAGCCTTCCATTGAAGACATTCAGGAGGCTCAGGAATTTCTAAAGGGAAAGATTTTTTCAACTCCTGTTGAATGTTCCTCCACATTCTCAAATATTTATGGGGCACCGATTTATTTTAAATTGGAAAATTTCCAAAAAACAGGATCCTTCAAGACCAGGGGGGCACTATTCAAAATATCAAAATTATCTAGTAAGGAACAAAAGGATGGAGTGATAGCCTGTAGTGCGGGAAACCACGCACAGGGAGTGGCCTATGCAGCTCGCTTGGCTAAAGTATCCTCTAAAATTATCATGCCTTCATACACAATAAGCGCAAAAATAAACGCAGTCAAGGCTTACGGGGCAGAAGTAATCTTATATGGAAACTCTTATGCCGAAGCTTTCCAGGAGGCCAAGCGTCTCTCACAGAAGGAAAACAGGACATTTATCGATGGCTTCAATGACAGATGGATAATTGCAGGACAGGGTACCATTGGGCTTGAGATACTAGAAAAACATCCAGATGTGGAAAACATCATAGTTCCTGTTGGTGGAGGAGGTCTCATATCAGGTATAGCAAAGGCTGTAAAAGCTATGAACAATAAGGTCAAAATCATAGGGGTACAATCCGAAAACTGTGACTCTGTGGTCGAGACTGTCAAAAGAGGAGAATATACAGTAAGTAGCAAAGGGTTTACAATTGCAGATGGTATTTCAGTTCAAAATCCTGGAACATTGAACATTGAAATGATCAAAAAATATGTTGATCAACTGGTGACTGTATCTGATGAATCAATGGCCTATGCACTTTTTAAGCTTCTTGAGAGACATAAGATCCTGGTAGAACCATCCGCAGCATCTCCGCTGGCAGCTATAATGGAACAGAAGGTTGATCTTAGGGGGAAAAAGACCGTAGGAGTTGCCTCAGGAGGCAATATTGATCTCCTTCTTCTTTCAAAGATCATATACAAAGCAATGGAAAAAGACAAGGGACTCGTCAGGATAGAATGCAAAATTCCCGATCGTCCAGGAACCCTTCAGGCCATAACTTCAACTATATCATCAACTGGAGGGAACATCTTCCATGCTGAGGTTGATAATCTGAGTTATGATACTCCGCCAGGGTATCAAAGCATAACATTCAGTATTAACCTCAGAGATTCCGATCATCTGGAGATTCTTCTCAAAAAGCTTGGAGATCTTGGCTATAAGTTTCACGTATCATCGCTATAACCCTCTGTATAAGGGCAGGGACAATTTTAATTTCTGCTAACTATGGTTATTATATCTCCATCTGCCACTGAATATTCAAGTCCTACCCTCATATCGTTGACCTTACTTCTATCGCTCCTTAGAATTGCATATTTGAACGATACCAGCATTTCCCTGCTTATGTTCCTGCAAACATCCCTAACGGTTGTTCCTTCCGTGAGAACAAGGGGACGTTCATAGTCGATCTTTCCAGATTTATCTCTTAGAAATACTCTGACCAGGCTCAATGACTCGTAAATCATCTCTTTAAGTTCTTCTACACCCTTTCCCGTAGACGCTGAAACCTCTGCAATCTTTCCAAAAGAGTTGAGTTCCTTTATTTTGGTTTCATCGTGTGGAAGATCGATCTTGTTTACAGCAATCATACTTGGAAGATAC
>JAJYDZ010000021.1 GCA_021790415.1 Thermoplasmata archaeon
GAAGCTAAAGAGTGGTCATTAATGGAAGAGAGCCCTTTAAGGCTCATAACTTCAAATCTGGAAGAACTAAGGAAAGTTTTAATCAATATATTAAAGGTTTTTTTTGCGTTCTTTCTCCTGTTCTTTTTTTTCAAGGAACAACCAATAATAATTTATGGTTATAACATTCCCTTCATATATCCATCACCATATTTCAACATGGGCGACCAACTTTTTGGTGCAATAAGGTATCATCTTATCCATAAAGAATTTACACTGATTTTAATAAACTCTACAGATGGTGTCGTTGCAGATCTTTACTCCTGTTTATTCCTAACCCTTATTTGCAGTTCACCTTGGATCACGTACCAGCTTTCTTCTTTTATATCCCCTGCACTGAAGGCAAATGAAAAGGCAGCAATTAAACAGGTTTTAATACCGGCAGTTCTCCTATTCATATTTGGATCGTTCATAGGCCTTTATTATGTTGCCCCAGACGTTTTTACAATATTGTATTACTACGATTCTGGGCTTGGGGCACAACCAACAATGAGCATAACCAGTTTTGTATCATTTTTTCTTATCTATGTTCTTACGTTCGGAATGGCCTTTGAGACCCCCATAGTAATGATTGGAGTAACGAGGGCTGGACTCGTTCCTTCAGATTATTGGTTCAAGAACTGGAGATATGCCGTTGTTGGAGCACTAATATTTGGAGTTATTTTCTCTCCGGGTATGATTGGCTTCACTATGATGCTTCTTGCAATTCCAATAATCCTTCTATACTTTGTTGGGGCATATGTTTCAAGGAAATTTGAGAAGAAAAAAGATGAGAATGTAATAGATATTCCATCAAATCAATGATCTCTTTGATTCAAGTTCCTTTATACGCACTGTAGAAGTATCATAACTTTTTATGAACGATCTATACTCCCTCATTATGGCTGGATCTGGGAATCTCTGCAGTTTTGCGATGGAAAAGATTTGAAAATTTAATCCCGCCATTACATTTTTGACCCACTTAACTGGATCGTTAGTATCAGGATCAATGATGTCTGCAATTCCAAGTTTAAAAGCTTCTTCACCGGTTAATATTCTTGAAGTCAATATATTTCTGTATGCGATCCTGTTACCCACCCTTTCCTCCATAATGGCTGGTGGGATCATTAAGGACGGGATTCCGAATTCATAATCTGGGAACCCCATTCTGACATTCTGATTTACCTGCATAAAATCATTTGCCAGAGCAAGTTCCATACCGAGACCAAGGCATCTACCCTTAACTGAAACGAAAAATGGCTTCCCTGAACTTCGAATCATGTTATATATTGCTGATGAAGTATCGAAAACTGTTAAAAGCCATGAGTTATCCCTTAGTCGTTTACAGGAACCGTCATAACCAACTGAAAAGTCTTTCCCCCTGGTTTTTATTAAGATCCCCCTTATTGAATCTTCTGATATAAATCCAGATACTGCAGAAGCAATGCCCATCAAAACCTCTATATCTATAACGTTCTGATCTGGGTTGGAAATTTCTATGATCCCAATATCGTCAAGCTCCTCCTTTACAACTTTTTCATTCATCATTGAATGCCTTATTAATACATTGTTAGATTAAATCGGTAGTCTGCCTCCTCGAACGTTTTCCTATTGCTAATGTTGAGAACCTTTGAGATTCTCTCCATTTCCTTAGAGAATTCTGTAGTTAATTCTCCCCTCCTAACCTGATTCCATTCCCTACCAATTATTATTCGTTTGGCACGTTCATTATACAGAAATTGTTCTCCGTTTTTCCTTAGCTCATGGATTACCTCTGCAGCCTTCTCTTCATCAAGCCCTCGAGATAGTTCCATTATTATTTCTTCTGTTTTCAAAGGTCATCACACCTCTTTGAGTCAAAATCCGGAAACTTTAAGTTATATCTGTCCCTTGAATATTCACAATAATAGACAAAATTTTCAACGAATGATTTGTAATCCTCAATCTGAAAAATATTTTTTTCCATCAAAAACTCCCCCAGATCAGAAGAACTGATATTTCCCTGTAAATATTCCTTCATTTTTGTTAGAAAGAGGATATGATCAGGATACTGTTTTCCGCCAATGTCTGCAAATCTCTTCAGTCTCCTTAAGCTTGATTCTATCCTCTCCATTGCGTCAGTGGGTTCTCCATATAGAAGCGCTGATTTTATTATTTCAAGATCAACAACAGGATTCATATTCACACCCCAAATAAACCAGAAACATAGGTTTGAATTGTTGGAAATTCATAGATGAGTGCTACAAGGACAAACATAAGAATTGCGGCTATTACTATTGGATAATACACAGACGGTGAGAGATCAAACTCATTATCACTGTTTCTCCTAAACATTATGACTATCAACCTCAAATAATAGAAAACGGACAAAGCACTGTTGACTATGGCTATCACCGCAAGCCACCATAGCTGTCCACTTATCAATGAGAGGAACAGGTAGTACTTAGCAAAGAATCCAGCAGTTGGTGGCACTCCTGCCAAGCTTATGAGTAGAATGATTATAGAGACAGCAATAACCGGGGATTTCCAAGCCAACCCGGAAAGATCATCAACGTTTGCATTTTCCTTCTTCACAAGACCTACGGAGAAGAATGCCCCACCTTTCATAAAAATGTATACCAATGCATAGAACATTCCTGCAAGTATGGCAAGATCAACTGAACTTGAAGAATAATTGTTTGATACAACAGCAAGCACCAAGATAAGGTAACCTGCCTGAGCAACACTGGAATATGCAAATACCCTCTTGAGATTTGTTTCGGATAAGGCAGCTATGTTACCATAGGTCATAGTTATTATAGATATAATAACGAACAGATAGAAAATATCCGTATGATCTGGAGAAAACCCTACAAGGAATATTCTCATTATAATAAGAAAGGCAAGAACTTTGGTCCCGGTGGAAAGAAATGCTGACACAGAGTTGGGTGAGCCGTCGTATGTATCGACCGCCCATTGATGCATCGGAACAAGTGCAAGTTTAAACCCGTATCCAACGAAAAGGAATATCATTGCAATCAGAACTGAATGAGATTGTAGAGAAACTACATTCTCCATGCTAAATGTTCCAGCTGAAATGTAATAGAATGCAGAACCAAAGAGGATGAAGGAAGTTGCAATTGTACCTGTGAAAAAGTATTTAGTCGCTGCTTCAAGATTCCTTCTGGATTTTCCAAATGCCGTCAGGATGTATGTTCCAATACTAACACCCTCAAATGCAATGAAAATTACTATAAGATTCAAGCTGAAAGCAGCCACTATCATTGAAATATTAACAAACAACAGCGTAGCATAAAACAACTCTGGCTTCTCGTGTACCTCCCTTGTAGAAGGAAGAACCATATAAATTGAAGAAATAAGCATTATTATTGCAAAGTATAACCCAAAGTCATTTATCTGTAAAATTCCAGAGAATATGGAAGAAGTGGATGAGTCAAATATGAGCAGAAGGAATATTGCAATGATCAGGGAAACGAAAGATATTACAGAATATATTCTAGGATTCTTATATCTTAGACCCATTAAGAGCATTACGAATGCCATTACGCCAAGGAATAGCTCCGGATATAGCGTGGTAAAATCCACGGTTTGCAGCATGTTTATAAAATTCATTTAAAGGAACACCCCAACATATTTTGAAATTGCACCGAAGATAAGATTGGGATATATACCCAAAACAAAGATTAGTATTAATAGTGACCCAAGGACCATTATGTCGTGCCTTCCAATATCCTTAATTGATCCAAGTGTTTCATTGTAAGGGCCATAAAGAGCTCTTTGAGCGGCCCATACATGATATGAAGCTGTTATTATCATACCAAAAATTACAAGGAATATTAATGGACCCAGTATGGCATAAGATGCTGCAACCACAGAGAATTCTGAAATAAAGCCAGCAAATCCTGGAAGACCAAGCGAAGCTAGGAGTCCCCCAAGGAATATTGATGAAAGTATGGGCACTTCCCTGTGTATTCCACCTAAACTGTGTATATTCTCCTTTCCCGTTTTACTTTTAATTGCAAATAGAGTTGCAAATAAGAGTGCAATTATAAGACCGTGAGCTAAAATCTGATATATGCCGCCGGTGAGTTCCTGAATACCATAAGAACCAGTTTCCATAATACCAACCCCAAAGGAGATGTTTACAAAACCCATTGAAGCTGCGCTTGCAAATGCTAACATTTTCTTCAGATTATTTTGCATCATTGCAACCAGTGCAAAGTATACCAGGCTGATAATTCCAAGGGAGATGATAATCCATGAAACTGATGACGGAATGATGGAAGCTAAAGGAAGCAGAATCGCGAAAAATCCATATCCGCCCATTAAAGAGAGACCGCCCGCAAGTATTACTGTAACCGGATAAGGAGCAGAATTATAAGCGTCTGGTAACCATGAATGCAATGGGAATGATGGCATTTTAACAAGAAACGCGAAGAGAAAGCCGAATATAACGAAATATTTCCAGAATACTGGAATTGCTGTCCCATCGATGAACTGACCTGAAAGAAGAGTGGTCATATTAAGCGTAAATACATTGTTCAGGCTATAGTAAAATGCAAATAATGTAAGTATTGAAAGAAGAAGAAACACTGAACCCAGCTGAGTGTAAATAAAGAACTTAAGTGATGCTGACTCTCTTTTCTCCCCACCGTATATTGCTATTAGAAGGAAAACAGGTATAATTACTACTTCCCAAAAAATGTAGAAAAATATAAAATTCCTCGAAATGAGAAGCCCGAATAACCCAACTTCTGTAAGCATCATTAAACCGTAGAAAAGACTTCCATATTTTCCATTTTTGGATGTATATAATGCAACTGGCATTATTATGGTTGTCAGGAAGAGCAATGCAAGAGTCAACGAAGATACGCCAGAAGTAAAGTTTATTCCAATTGAGGGTACAAGTGAAAGCCTGTAATTGGAAATAATACCGCCGTCGTAGCCGGACCAGAAATTTAAAAGAGCATATATGAAAACCAGCAATAATATTATGAGAGAGGAAATCATTGATATTTCCCAGGATTTTTTCTTCACAAAAAATGCTGAAATTGAAAGTATAATCAGCAATAAAAATATGGAAACCATAAACATTTAAAATCCCCCCAGCAGTTCCACGATCAACAGAATTATGGAGATTCCTATAACGAGAACAACAAAATAATATTCAATTATACCGTTTTGCAGTCTTCTAAAAAATGAACCCAATCTTAATGTTCCAGTTCCTAAGGCCTCTATGGATCTACTAAAGTATGATTCGAACGTTGAAAAACCAGAAGATAATGGTATAATTCCCCTTTCCGCAATATCATTAGTAAAGAGCGTATCCAGATAGTATTTGTTCTTGACAATTCTATATAATCTGCTCTTTCTCAAATCCAAAGACATCCATCCACTTGTTGCATAAAGCGGTATTGTTATTAGAAGGCCGAGAAGAACCATCATGGAAGGCGCTAATGATACGATATATGGAATCGATATATGAATAGTGTTTGCATAGATGAAATCATAGAAGAGGTATTGAAATTGCCCCATTACCAGCGCGATAATAGCTAGAATTATAAGTGGAATTAATACTATTTTGGATGGATCTTTGGCCTTGCTTGCCAATTCAGATCTGGGCTTTCCCAGTGCAGCAAGGAAAAAGAATCTGAATGTATATATTGTTGTTGTTAGAGCTCCAAGAATCAACATTAACCATGGCAGGAATGAAAAGAGCGAGTAGCCGTTAGAACTAAAGAATTTCCAACTTGCGTCTATTATAGTATCCTTTGAATAGTATGAAGCCGTGAATGGAAGAGCTGACAAAGTTATTGCTCCTATGAACATGAGTGTCATTGTAGCAGGCATTCTCCTCCACAAACCACCCATTTTTTTTACATCTCTTAATTCCATCATTGTTAGAAGTATTGCACCGGCAGCAAGGAATAGAAGTGCTTTAAACACGGCGTGAACCATTGTATGGAACAGAGCAAATGAGATTGCACTATCTCCAATTATACTTCCTATACCAAGAGCTGCAAACATGTATCCCAACTGACTGATTGTTGAATATGCAAGTATACGCTTGAGATCGTTTACCACCATACCTATTGTTCCCGCAAATAGCGCTGTGAATGCTCCTATAAATAAAACAAAATCTAGGGCAGCAGTTGAGTGGAGATAAATTGGATATACCCTTGCCACCAGATAGACACCTGCCGTTACCATTGTGGCTGCATGGATTAAAGCAGAAACGGTAGTTGGGCCCTCCATTGCATCAGGAATCCATACATGCAGGGGAAATTGTGCTGATTTGCCTGCGGCCCCTCCCATGAAAAGAAGCCCTATTATGGTCAAATTTGTTGTTCCCACATAATTGAGAATCTGAGGCCAGCTGGCCGGATTAACAATGTATGCAATGCTGAGCGGTGACGCCACTTTATCAGCAAGAGTAACATACAAAATACTTAGACCTATGAGAAATAGAAGATCGCCTACCCTTGTGACAATGAACGCTTTCTTAGCAGCTGATGAAGCATTTGGTTTGAAATACCAGAAACCTATCAAAAGATAGGAACATACTCCTACAAGTTCCCAAAAAAGGAAAAACTCTACAAGATTTGATGATACTGATAATCCCAACATTCCCCCAGTAAAAAGAGCTGTCTCTGCGAAATAGACGTGCTTGTTTGGGTCCTTTCCCATATAATATAATGCAAAGAGATGGATCATAAGTGAGACAAATGATACCATTAAGATCATAACAAGGGCAAGATGATCTATGTAGATACCTGCATTAATATCCCCGAACCAGTTGAAAGACTGATATATGGGTGATGAAGTACCTCTGATTTGCAAATATACCATAAAGGAAAGAATGAACGATATGAGGATCGAAATTGTTGCTATATATCCTGCAAGGTTTCTCTTATATCTTCCAACTGTGTAAGATATTGGGAAAGCGATTATTGGACTTAGAAAGATGAACCATTCATAATCAATCATGTTACCACCTGATCTCCTTTAGGAGTGAAATCGTGATCTTCCCATATTTTTTATATATTGACACAAGGAGACTAATTCCGACAACCGATTCTGCAGCTCCGATAGCTATTGCAAATAGAGCAAGGATGAGTGGCGACACACTCCCACTGGATATACCAATTGCAACTAGGCTGAATATGGATGCGTTTAGCATCAGTTCGATTGATATGAGCATCTTTATTCCAATGTTCGATGTCATTACACCTGCTAAACCTATTGTAAATAACAAAAGTGATATTAATTCTGCAATATAAAGAAACATTATTACTCGTCCTCCGAAATATGCATCATTCCAAGTATACCCATGACGAGTATTATGGAAAGCAATTCAAACGGTATAAGATACTGATTCATTAGTAGAATTCCGATATTTCCTATTGACTGCTCCTTGGGGATGAATGTCCCTGGTATCTGGAATACTTCAACTGCAGTAACTAAAAAAAAGAATATGGATGCTACGACGGCTGCGATTTTATTCAATCTCTCTACCCCCTGTCAACATTATTGTGAATACTAGCAACGATGAAACTGCCCCTACATAAACCAATAATTCTATGGCGCCAATAAGTGTAGCACCCAGATATATAAATGAAGCAGATATGGTAAAAAGAAATACCATGAGCCAAATTATAGCCCTGAGGATATCCTTTTCAGAAATTGCTTTGATGGCAAATAGTGCCAAAATGATTCCGAATATAACCAGAATAATGTCAAAAATCATCTCTTTACCTCTTCTTCGTGCTTTTCCAGCTCTTCAGGATTGTAAGTAAAGGAATTTCTAGTTCTTGCTGTTTCAAATACATGTGTGAGATAAATTGCATCGGTAGGACAAATTTCCTCACAATTCCTACAAACAGTGCATGTTCCAAAATTCACATCAGGATAAAGTTTCCTCTTGTTTCTTGGGTTTTCCCTTTCCACATGCTGCATTGAGATTGTAAGGTTTGGGCAAACCTGCTCACACAAAGTACAGCCAACACAATCATCCATTGAAAGAAAAATTCTGTATTTGAACCTGTCAGGTAATGTTTCCTTCTCTTCTGGATATTGAACGGTTACCGGTTTCTGAAAACCATGTTTGAATACTGTAAGCATTCCCTGGAGCATTCCAATAAACGGGATCCTTTTTGGTTGTTTTACCTCTATCATGCTATACCTCCTAGTATAATTATGCCAGTTATCACCAGATTAATGAAAGAAAGGGGCAATAGTATCTTCCATCCAAAGTTAACGAATTTGTCAATCCTAACTCTGGGCATGGAAAGCCACACTGTTAAGGATATAACAACTAAGACTATTGTTTTTATAAGAAACCAGATAAAGCCGATTGAACTTTCATAAGGACCACTTCCACCGCCAAGATAAAGCACGCTTACCAGCATAGATCCAAGAAAGATTGTTCCAAATAATCCCATATAGAATAAACCAAATCTTAAACCTCCGTATTCAGTTGTATCCCCTGTTACAAGTTCACTGTCACTTTCGCCCATATCAAATGGCGAATAAGATGCTCGTGCAATCATTGATATAAAGAATATGAAAAGCCCGATAGGTTCAAGAATTCCAAATGGAATATTCTGAACGGATACAATGTTTTGAAGATTCAAAGGTTGGGAAGTATTTACTGATGCAATCATAATTATTGCTAAAATAGATAGCATCATAGGAACCTCAAATGATATATCTTTGGCTACTGCCCTGAGTGCCCCAAGCATGGCATATTTATTATTGGAACTTATTCCCGCAAATATCTCACCTATGGGCATTATTGCCAGAATTGCAAAAATTAAGATTATTCCTACATTTGAATGGGTTACTGTCAACGAACCAAACCAGTAGAGATTACTATATGGTACAATGATAAATGCAAGTATCAGCCCCAGAAACACTATTATTGGTGCAATCTTATAGGGAAGATCATCTCGGCCGTCAGGGAATATTGACTCTTTCTGCATTAGTTTAAGTCCGTCTGCCATTACCTGTAACACACCAAACTTTCCTACCCTGTTTGGACCTATTCTGTTCTGTACTCTTGCCATATATTTCCTGAAAAAATATACCATTCCTGCAACAACGGTTACTGCAAAGATTAATGCTATTAGTGTTTCAATTAAATACGCTCCAGCAAATGAAAGGTCGTGACCAAGTGGCGAAAGAATTCCTTGAATTCTGTTTAGAATGTTCATCGATCAACCTCTCCAAAAACCAGATCTATTGAACCTGAAATTGCAACAAGATCTGCTATCATAACGTCTTTACCAAGCTCCCTCAGAACTGAAAGATTTTTAAAAGTTGGACTTCTAACCCTTACTCTATAGGGCTTTACTGTTCCGTCGCCAACAAGATACACACCAAATTCACCCTTACTGGATTCAGTTCGACCGTAGGCTTCTCCCTCTCCCCTCAACCTGATCATAAGTGATTTTTTTGCCTTTGGATTAAAGTATGGGCCATCTGGAATTTTATTTATGGCTTGTTTTACTATCTTTACTGACTGCCTCATTTCTTCATATCTCACAAGAAACCTTCCCAGGCAATCTTTAGCGTAAGAAACAGGAATGTCGAAATTTACCTTGTCATACATTAAATAAGGTTCAGCTTTTCTCACATCATAATCCACACCTGAACCCCTAAGCATAGGGCCGGTTACCCCATAGCTAATGGCGACATCTTTTTCCAATATGCCAATTCCTTTGGTTCTGGAAATAAAAATGTCATTTTTTACAAATAGATTGAATACTTCTTCCAGTTTCTTTGGGAAACTATTGATAAAATCTTTTATCATGTAAATTATTTTATCGTTAAAATCCTGATAAACTCCGCCAATACTCATATAATTAGTGAGCAGCCTTGATCCGCTTGCCTCAGTGAATATATTCAAGAGCTGTTCCCTCAAGTCAAATACATAAAAGAAAGGTGTAAGCATTCCTAAATCAAGACCATAGGCCCCAGCCCACACAAGGTGCGAAGCAATTCTGCTTAGCTCAGCCATTATTGTTCTGATCCATTTCGCTCTCTCTGGAGGTTCTATCCCCAGTAATTTTTCGGCTGCTTCCAGGAATCCCGCTTCCATTGATAGTGAGTTGACATAATCCATTCTGTCAAAATACAAAAGTGAATCACAGTAATAGTCAAGTTCACAAATCTTTTCTGCATTACGATGAAGATAACCAATTACAGGTTCAACTCTCTTTACCGTTTCTCCATCCAGCAGCAATTTTAATCTTAAAACTCCATGTGTTGAAGGATGTTGAGGACCCATATTGAGTTCAACATATTTGTTTACCGGTTTTGTCGTCTCCATTACCAACCATCTCCTGGATCAAAACTGGCATAATCATTACCATCCTCGTCCATGTTTACGAATTGAACTTTGCTCAAATCGTAGTTCTTTCTCAGTGGATATCCGGACCATCCCTCTGGTAGCAGAATTCTTCTCAAATCAGGATGCCCTTCAAACGTTATTCCGAGCATATCGTACTGTTCTCTCTCATCCCAATCGGCACTCTTCCATATTGAAGTAACACTGGGAACAGTATCATTTAGAGTTTCTGTCTTCACTACAATGTATTCATTCTTCTGAAATGAATGGAGATGATATACAACCTCGATTTTATCCCTCCTGTCTATCCCCGTAATAAGTGATAGATGATCATAACCCTGATCATAAAAGGATTTCATGGCAGGTATAAGATCCTCTTTTTTAACTCTGAAAATTTTTCTCTTATCTTTCCCGGCAGGTTCTTCAACGATTTCAACCATAATCTCACCTGTCTGTTTCTCCTCTTATCTTCTTCTGAAGAGTTATCAGTCCGTTAATTAGAGCTTCAGGAGTGGGCGGGCATCCGGGGACATACACGTCAACCGGAATAACACGATCGACTCCGAGAACAACTGAATAACCCTGATTATATGGGCCACCCTGAATAACACACACGCCCATGGCTATGACATATTTGGGATATGGCATTTCATCATAAAGCCTCCTTACTCTGGGAGCCATTTTTTTAGTAACTGTACCCGACACTATCATGAGATCTGACTGTCTTGGTGAATTTCTAAAGACCTCACTACCAAATCTAGATACATCTGCTTTTGAGGCTTGTACTGCCATCATCTCTATGGCGCAGCAAGCTAATCCAAACGTAAGTGGCCAGATGGAATTGCTTCTTCCCCATTCCATGGCTTTTTCCATGGTTGTAGTCAAGATACCGGTGTCTCCAGTTTTCATTTTATCCACCTCATATATCCTTTCTTATAGCCATAAAACACTGCAAACATAGGCATCAATATGAATATTATTGTTTCAATAAAAGGATAGATTCCAAGAGTCTTAAAATCAAATGCCCAAGGAACAAGGAGAGCCATATCTACATCAAATAATATAAAAAGTAGAATTATGAAATAATATTGAACTCTCACGAATGAATTGTAGGAACCTCTTGAAATCTCACCAGATTCATATGTTTCAGTATAACTCGAACCACTGACAGGAGATGATTCTCTCGAAAGATTTTTAATGATGTCTGATGGTTTAAAGGATAATTTTTTCCCGCGATTAGCCCTGGACTCCGACAGAGTAGGAAGCAGCGTGAATATCAAAAACATCCCTATTGCCATCAAAATGAAGGTAATGAAGAGCGGGATGTATCCATATAGCAACATTAAACGAGTATGCTAAGAAGATATTTAATAATTTTTTAGAATAGCAGAGAAAA